>CAZQRX010000016.1:0-40048 GCA_964595845.1 uncultured Occallatibacter sp.
AATCGGCCCCGAGCCGATCACCAGTATCTTCTGAATGTCATTTCTGCGTGGCATTGTTTCTTCAGTCAACTCCAGGAGCGCCGTCCCATTTGAGCGGCAGCTTTCGCCTTACGATAGCAAGAGCGGATTTGTAAGATTCGGATTGAGTCAAGTCCTCTGAGCAGTTCGAACCTACCCTCAAGCTCTCAAAAGCACTCAACATGTCCGTGACGCTAGGCGCCGGCTTCTTGTGTGGGCAGACGCCACCGTTGTCTCGTCGCCCAAACTGGCAATTCATACACAGTACCTGGTACCCGGATGGGTAGCCGCTTACTCGCAACCACCTGTAGAAGTGATGGCCGCCTTGGTACTTGCTCCCGAAGATCTTCAATCTTTCGACAGCTCCACCTCCCTCTATGTGGTCGATACTTAGGAATGCGGGTTCAGTTTCACCGCAGCATGCACAAGAAAAACCACCATAATGACTAAACGCAGACACCCTGTCTTTGAAGTTTCGATGCATCATCTGAACGTCGTTGGTGGCAAAACCTCTTTTTCTCATGTGCTCCCTCGCGAGAACCACGAAGCCCAGTAATCCATGAGCGACCCCCAAAAGTATCGGAGCTTATAGATCCGCCGTTTGAAAATGACTCCTCTTGCGCCGGCGACCTTCATCCCTTCCACTCCTCCATCATCCGCCGGAAGTCGCGGAAGAGGTAGTTGGAATCGTGCGGGCCGGGTGCGGCTTCGGGGTGATACTGCACGCTGAACAACGGCAGTGTCCGATGGCGTAGGCCTTCGAGGGTTTGGTCGTTCAGGTCCACGTGGGTCAGCTCGACCTCGTTGGCGTTGATCGAATCGGGATCGACGGCGAAGTTGTGGTTGTGGGCGGTGATCTCCACCTTGCCGGTGAGGTTGTTGCGCACCGGATGATTGCCGCCGTGATGGCCGAATTTGAGCTTGTAGGTCTTGCCGCCCAGCGCGATGCCGGTGAGCTGATGGCCTAAACAAATCCCAAAGACCGGCACGCGCCCCAGGAATTTGCGAATCGCGCGCACGGCGTAATCCACCGGCTCCGGATCGCCGGGGCCGTTGGAGAGAAAGACGCCGTCGGGCTTCAGGTCGAAGACATCTTCGGCGCTGGTTTCGGCGGGAACCACCGTCACCCGGCAGCCCTCGCGCACCAGCATCCGCAGAATGTTCTGCTTAATGCCAAAGTCGAACGCGACAACGTGGAGGCTCTTCCGAGCTTCTTCCTTTTGATTGAGACCAACCACCAGCAGCGGTTCGCCCGTCTGGTTACGGCTATCCGTCGCGTCAAAGGTGTAGGCCGACTTGGTCGAAACCACACGCGCCAGGTCCGTCCCGTCCATCTTGCGGATGCCGCGGGCCTTGGCCACCAGCGCGCCGGTGTCGCTCTCCGCCGTGGAAATCACGCCGCGCATCACGCCGTACGTACGCAGATGGCGCACCAGGGCGCGGGTGTCGATCTCGGCCAGCACCGGAACGGAGTAGCGCTCCATATACTCGTCGGTGACCTGTTCGGAGCGCCAATTGGAGCTGATGGGCGAGAACTCGCGGACGATCAGGCCCTCGATATAGGGCCTGGCCGACTCGTTATCCGCCTGACAGGTTCCGTAGTTGCCGATCTGGGGGTTGGTTAGAACGACGATTTGCCCGGCATAGGAGGGATCGGTGGCGATCTCCTGGTAGCCGGTAAGGGAAGTATTGAAAACGACCTCGCCCCGGCATTCGCCTGGGTGGCCGTAGCCGAGGCCGCGGAAGATACGCCCGTCTTCGAGCGCTAGAATCGATTGCATTGCCTCTCCGAAGAGTGGATTCTATCGATTTTAACAGCTTTGCGGGGATTGCGCCGGTGGAATACCGGGCGGTTTCCGCCCCCTACCGCACCGCGCCCGCGTCGCGCGCCGGCCAGTAGACGAAGACGGCCTTGCCGTAGATCAGCGAGCGCTCGACGGGACCGAATTCGCGGCTGTCGGAGGAGATGGAGCGGTGGTCGCCCATCATGAAGAACGTGTCCTCGGGAACCACCATCTCCGCCATTGAGCGGCTGTCGTGGAACTCCTCGGGAACGTAGCTCTCGCGTAGCGGCTTGCCGTTCAGCCAGACCGTGCCGTGGTCGATGCGCAGCCGGTCCCCGGGCAGCGCGATCACCCGCTTGATATAGCTCTTCTCCGGATCGCGCGGGTAGCGGAAGACCACCACATCGCCGCGCTCGATAGAGGTGAATTTGTAGACGAACTTATTGATGAAGAGCCGGTCCTGATCTTCCAGCCGCGGCAACATGCTGGTGCCTTCCACGCGGACCGGCTGGTAAAGAAAGGTGATGATAAGCACCGAGGCGGCCGCGGAGACCAGTAAATCCCTCACCCACAGCCCTATGCCGCTGGATTTCAGCGACAGCTCGGGCGATGGTATGGGAGCCGGCGGCTTCAGCTCTGCGTCAGGGTTGAGGGTCGGTTCGGACTGGGGAAAGTCGGGGAGAATCGGTTCCATCTGCTCCTGCTCGTGTAGCATCAATGTCTTGCAACTTCAACTCGGTAAAAACCTTGCTTGAACGAGCCAAGTTACCCGCCTGATTCGATTTTAATCTTTCGCGCCCAAGGCAAGTAGCACGGACTCAACCGGAAGGCAATCGCTGGTAATAGAGACGGATTTTCCGGACAAACGGGAGCAGTCTACCCCGTTGCCGTCCCGCCGCGATACTCTTATAGCCAACGTGATCCGAGAAGACGAACAACCCGGAGCTCAGTCAAATCCCCCTTCGGAGAAGGCTTCCGCGGAGCTGACCCCGTTCATGCGCCAGTGGACGGCGGCCAAGCGCGAGAATCCCGATGCGCTGCTGTTCTTCCGCATGGGTGATTTCTACGAGCTCTTCTACGACGATGCGGTGACGGCCAGCCGGGAGCTGCAACTGACGCTGACAGCGCGCGACCGGGAGCGCTCGCAGCCGATGTGCGGTGTGCCTTATCACGCGGTTGAGAGCTACCTGACGCGCCTGCTGCGCAAGGGCTACCGCATCGCCCTATGCGACCAGATGGAGGATCCTAAGCTCACGAAGAAAATCGTCAGGCGCGAGGTCACCCGCGTGCTTTCGCCGGGGACCGCTCTGGATGCCGGGCTGGGGCAGGAGCAGAACAATTATCTGGCGGCGTATTTCGAAGCTGGAGGTGGGATCGAAAAGAAACTTTCCTCGGGGGCTAAAGCCTGCTCCGATTCGGACTCGATGATATATGGGCTGAAGCCCGTACCCTTCAAAGAATCGGAAGCTCACTCGAATAAAGGCGTTAGTGTGACGGAGTTGGTCTGCGCGGTAGCCCTCCTCGACGTTTCCACCGGCGAGTTCCGCACGGCGGAGTTCACCGGCGCCACGGCCCGCCAGCAGGCGGTGGATGAGATTCTGAAGGCAGGCTCCTCCGAGGTGCTCACCCCTGCGAGCGCCGAGCTGCCCGCTCAACTGGAGCGGATTGCTGCGCGGACGTGCGTCGAGGACTGGGTGTGGACGCGGGAGTTTGCCGTGCCGCTGGTGGAGCGCCAGCTGCATGTGCGCTCGCTGCAAGGCTATGGGCTGAGCGATCACCCGGCGGCGGCGATTGCTGCCGGGGCGGTGCTGCATTACGTGCGCACGACGCAGCGCAACGAGGCGCTGCACATTGACAGTCTGCGATTCGAGGAGCACTCGACGGCGCTGGAGCTGGACCAGGTGACGGTGAGGAATCTCGAATTAGTCGAGCCACTCTTTGCCGGGCAGGACACGCGCGCCACGCTCTTCCACACGCTGGACGCCTGCCAGACGCCGATGGGCAAGCGCCTGCTGCGGGCCACGATCCTGCGGCCGCTGGTGGACGCCGAAGCATTGGAAGCTCGCTACGAGGCCGTCGCCGAGTCGCATGGAGATCTGGTCAGGCGGGAGGAGATTCGGCGCGCGTTTTCCGGGCTTCTGGACTTGGAGCGGTTGCTGGCGCGATTGTCACTGGATTCGGCGGGAGCGCGGGACGTGCGGGCGCTGGCCGCCAGTTTGAGCCGTCTGCCGGAGCTGAAAAAGGCGTTGGCCGCGATGCGGGCGGCGCGCTGGCGTGAGCTGGCCGTACGGCTGGACACACTCGAAGAAGTGACAGCGCGGATTGTAACCACGCTGGTCGAGGAGCCTCCGCTGACGCTGGTAGATGGCGGCGCAATTGCCTCTGGCGTGGATGCGGAGCTGGACGAGCTGCGAACGATTTCGACGACGGGCCGTCAGCAGATTGCGGCCATCGAGGAGCGGGAGCGCGCGCGGACCGGGATCGCTTCGCTGAAGGTGCGCTATAACTCGGTCTTCGGCTATTACATTGAAATCACCAAGGCGAATATGGCCCTGGCGCCGGCCGACTATGAGCGCAAACAAACACTGGTCAATGCGGAGCGGTTTACCACGCCGGAGTTGAAGGAATATGAGCGCAAGATTCTTTCGGCGCACGAGCGCTCCATCGAGATTGAAAAGCGGATCTTCGCCGAGCTGCGGCAAGCGGTGCTGGAGGCAGCGGGGCGAATCAAACGCTCCTCGGCTGCCGTGGCGGAGGCGGACTTGCTGGCTTGCTTCGCGCATCTGGCTGCGGGACGGCGGTACGTGCGACCGACCATCTCCGCAGAGCCTGTCATCGAAGTAGTTGCGGGCCGCCATCCGGTGATTGAGCAGTGGATGGAGGAGACGCGTGAAGGAAGGTTCATTCCGAACGACATCTATTTGAACGCGGCGGGTGAGGGGCCGAGTTTGCTGCTGATCACCGGCCCGAATATGGGCGGCAAGAGCACTTATCTGCGCCAGGCGGCGATGCTGGTGCTGATGGCGCAGATGGGCAGCTTTGTGCCGGCGGAGAGCCTGCGCTTTGGCCTCGTTGACCGGATTTATACGCGCATCGGAGCCAGCGACAACGTAGCGCGGGGCCGATCTACATTTATGGTCGAGATGACCGAGACGGCGACAATTCTGAATACCGCGACGAATCGCTCGCTGATCCTGCTCGATGAGATGGGGCGCGGGACGGCGACCTTCGATGGGCTTTCACTGGCCTGGGCGACGGTCGAGTTTCTTCACGCGGAGAGCGGCGCACGCACGCTTTTCGCCACGCACTATCATGAGTTGACTATGCTGGCCGAGAAGCTGCCGCGCGTTCGCAATCTGCGGGTGGGCGTGAAAGAAGCGGCGGGCGGAATTGTCTTTCTGCATAACATTGAGCCGGGCGCGGCCAGCAAGAGCTATGGCATCGAGGTGGCGCGGCTGGCTGGGCTGCCGATGGCTGTCATCGAGCGCGCGCGTCACGTGCTCCGCCAGCATGAGAAGCAGGAGCGGCAGAGCGTGCAGGTTGAAACGCAGGCCGAGCCGGTGCAGTTGACGATCTTTACGCCGCTCTCGCAGCGCATCGTGGATCGCATTGAAGCGACGGACGTGAACTCGCTGACGCCGTTACAGGCGCTGAATCTGCTGGAAGAACTGCAACAGGAGTTGAAGGAAAAGGGATGAAAGTAAGTTTACGCCAAGCAGCGGGGAGTCTACTGGTCGTGGGCCTCGGTGGCACGGAGTTGACCGCCCTTGAGCGCGCCTGGCTTCGGCTGGTGCGTCCCGCGGGCGTGATTCTCTTCAGGCGCAACATTGCGGATGCCCGGCAGACGCGGGCGCTGCTGAATGAGGCGACGGTTCTCTGCGCGCCGCACAGCTTTCGTTGCGTGGATGTGGAAGGCGGAACGGTGGACCGGCTGCGCGATGCGCTCGCGCCGATGCCATCGGCGCAGGCTGTTGCGGAGGCGGCGCGTCGATCAGACCGTAGTGCGCTGGTTCGCGAGCATGGTGAATTGATTGCGCGCGCTGTGAAGGCCTTCGGCTTCAACACCACGCTTGCGCCGGTCCTCGACCTGGCTCTGCCCGCATCGGCTGCCGTTCTTGGCTCACGCGCGGCGGGTGAAACTGCGGAACAAGTGATCGATTATGCACGCAACTTTCTCGCTGGCCTCGCGGTGCAGAAAGTTGTGGGCTGCGGAAAGCACTTCCCCGGCCTCGGCGGCGGCTCTCTCGATTCGCATGCGGAAACTCCGGCGATTCGTCGCACGATGCGTGAACTATGGAGCGAGGATCTGGCGCCCTATCGCGATCTGCGTAACGAGCTGCCGATGGTGATGGTCGACCACGCGGCTTACCCCGAGACTCCCGCCAAGAATCGTCCCGCCAGCGTGTCGCCATACTGGATTACAACGGTGCTGCGCAAGCGCATCGGCTATCGCGGCATCCTCTTCTCCGACGATCTGGAGATGGGCGGAATTCTGAAGTTCATGTCCATTGAAGAGGCTGCGATTGCGGCGATTCGCGCGGGGATGGATTTACTGGAAATCTGCCACACTTTGGAGATGATTTTGCGCGCGTATGAGGCGCTGATAGCCGAAGGCGAGCGGTCTGCGGCGTTTTCAAAGCTGCTTATCGTGCGCGCCTCCGAAAAAACAAGAGCGCGGGCGAGGCTCTTTACGGACGGCGTTCCGCCAGCGCTCACGGCGAAGCAATTCGAAGCGCTGCGCAAGCGAATTCTGTACTTTGGCGAAGCAATTGGGAATGAGGAGATGCAATGATTTTCCGTAAAGAACATGATGATTCCTCAGGGGCTAAATATAGCCCCTGAGGGAAGTCTTTATGGAGGTTGGCATTCCCTCGGCGGCTAAAGCCGGAGATCAATATAGGCTCTGAACGTACGGGCTAAAGCCCGTACCCTTCGGCTATAACCCGTACTTTTCGGCTATAGCCCGTACTTTTCGGCTATAGCCCGTACTTTTCGGCTATAGCCCGTACTTTTCGGCTATAGCCCGTACCCTTCAACCTGTCGACTTCATCAAAGATTTGATATCTATCACGGAGGCGCAACCAGTATGAGCGCGAAGACCATGACAGTGGCCGGCATCATGAGCGGCACCTCGGCGGACGGAATCGATGTAGCCGTGGTGCGCATTCCGCCGGGAAAGCTGCGGCCCCGCGTCACGCTGCTGGCGCATGAGGGCTTCGCGTTTCCGGCTGCGTTGAGGCGCGCGGTTTTAGCGGCGATGAACGCGAGTGCAACTTCAACCGCCGAGTTGGCGCGGCTCAACTGGCGGCTCGGCCTGGCCTACGCCGAGGCGGTCAGCGCTACGCTCGCGCAACACAAAGTCAAGCTCGATTTAATTGGCTGCCACGGGCAGACGCTCTATCATCAGCCGCGCACGGAGAGCTATGCGGGGCGGCGCTTCGCTTGCACATGGCAGTTAGGCGAGCCGGCGGTGATTGCCGCGGCGATTGGCGTTCCTGTGGTCTCCAATTTTCGTCCCGCGGATATTCTGGCCGGAGGCCAGGGAGCGCCGCTGGTTTCGCTACTGGACTACGCGCTCTTTGCCGATGCCAAGCGCGGGCGGGTTTTGCAGAACATCGGCGGCATCGCCAACCTGACCGCGATTCCCGCCGGAGCCGCGGCCGATGCGGTAATCGCCTTCGACACTGGCCCTGGGAATATGGCGATCGACTGGCTTGCGCAGGAGCTCTTTCACAAAAACTACGATCGTAACGGGAACTTTGCAGCGCAGGGCGCAGTGCTTGAGCCGGTGCTGGCCGAAGCGTTGCGTAATCCGTACTTCAAGCAGAAGCCGCCACGCACCGCGGGGCGCGAACAGTTTGGGCGGGCTTACGCGGCGCAGTTTCTCGCAGCCTGCCTACGGCAGAGCAACCGCCCCGAAGACGCGCTGGCCACGGCGACCGCTCTGACCGCCGAGACGATTGCGCGGAGTTACAAAACTTATGTTTTGAGCGGAATGAAGGGCCGCGCCGTGGACTACATCGTCTCCGGCGGCGGTGCGCGCAATGCAACGCTGATGGCGATGCTCGCCGCAAGGCTGGAGCCGCTGGGTTGCGAACTGGCGGCCAGCGAGGAGTTCGGCCTGCCCGCCGAGGCCAAGGAGGCCGCGGCCTTTGCGCTGCTGGCCTGGCAGACCTGGCATCATCTGCCGGGAAATCTGCCGCGAGCGACCGGCGCGGCGCGGCCGGCGATCCTGGGGCAGGTGACGTATGCGTAGGCTGCTTGTGCTCATCGGCCTGGTGGCGCTGGCGGGCTGCCACTCGGCGCCACGCAATCCGCGGACGGTGGTCTTTCTGATCGAGAGCAGCCCGGCCAGCCTGGACCCGCGCGTCGGAACAGACGCGCAATCGGAGCACCTCGATGAACTGCTCTTCGACGGTCTGGTGGCACGAGATGCCAGCTTTCATTTCACACCGGCATTAGCCGAGAGTTGGGCGCAGCCGGAGCCGCTGACGCTGGTCTTTCATCTGCGCGATGGGGTGCAGTTTCACGACGGCCGCGCGTTGACCGCGCGCGATGTGGCGTGGACCGTGAATTCGATCCGCTCCGGCGCGGTGATCTCGCCCAAAGCCGCAGCCTATGCGTCGGTGGATGCGGTCGAGGCTCGCGATGCGCGGACGGTTGTTTTTCATTTGAAGCACGCGGATAACTTTCTGCTGACCAATCTATCGACGGGCGCATTTGGCGTTGTTCCCGAGGGCAGCGGGCGTGAGTTCTGGCGTCATCCGGTGGGCACCGGCCCGTTTCGCTTTGTGAGCCAGCAGATCGATCAGGACGTTGTCGTGGAGTGCAATCCGCAGAGTTGGTCCGGCGCGCCGAAGATTGAACGCGTGCGCTTTCGCGTGGTGCCGGACGCGATCACCGAGTCGCTGGAGCTGGAAAAAGGCTCGGGCGATGTGGCCGTCAATTCGCTGCCCATGGACTCATTGGCGGTGCTGGCCGCGCGGCCGAATCTGATTGTCGAGGACGCGCCCGGAACACAGGTTCAGTACCTCGGCTTCAACCTGCGCGATTCTCTTTTGAAAGACACGCGCATCCGTCAGGCGATTGCCTGCGCCATTGACCGCAAGCTGATCATCCAGACGCTGCTCGGAGGCCACGCGCACACGGCCGAGAGCCTGCTGCCCATGAGCCACTGGGCCTTCACCGATGAAGTCGCCCGCTACGATTACGATCCGGCGCGAGCGGCGCTGCTGCTCGATGAAGCGGGCCACAAGACGGGGCGCGACGGCGTGCGCTTTCATCTGGCGATGAAGACTTCAACCGACGGCGATACTCGACTGCTGGCTGCCGTCTTGCAACAGCAACTGGCGAAGGTGGGAATTGCGCTTGACCTGCGCAGCTACGAGTTCGCCACCTTCTACTCGGACGTGACGCGGGGAGCGTTTCAGATGTACTCGCTGCGCTGGATCGGCGGCAACGAGCAGCCTGACATCTTCACCTACGCCTTCGCGACGGCCAGCTTTTCTCCACAGGGCGCCAACCGCGGCCACTACTCGAACCAGCAGCTCGACGCGCTGCTTGCCGATGCGTCCGAGAGCACGGACTCGGCCCGGCGGCGCGCCGATTACGTCGAGGCGCAACAGACCCTGGCGCGCGATCTGCCCGCCATCAACCTCTGGTACAGGGATACGGTCGTGGTGCATAACCGGCAGCTGACGCACGTGGTCCCCACGCCGTCGGGCAGTTTTGCCTTTCTGGAGACGGCGGAGCTGGCGAAGGATTGATCCGGACAACAAATAGATAAGAATCGATAAATCCAGCAGAATCCATGGGCTTTCCAGCAGACTCAATCCACTGAGCAGGCTTCCCTCAACCTTTTGGCGGCTTGGTTCGTCTACTCAAACAGTGATGATCTTTCCCATCCCGGACGCCAAGAGGCGTAGGCCGGTGGAGAGTTGGCTTATGAAAGGCAAGATGAAGATTCGATTTCCGCTTTCGATTGTACATTTGGCTGTGATCTTGGCTCTGCTGGCCGGCGCGGCGCTGGCCCAGGCGCCCAAGCCTTTCCAGGGCTCGATCACCGCCATCCATGGAAGCACACTTACGGTCAAGACGGATGCCGACGGAGTTTATCAGGTCGAAGTTCCTGCGGACGCGGCAATCCTGCGCATCGCGCCCGGAGCCAAGGATTTGAGCGGGGCGGAGAAGATTACGTTCAGCGATCTGGCGGTGGGCGACCGTGCGCTGGTCAAGCCGGATCCGAATGTAACCGGAACCACAATCCAGGCTCTTCGCATTGTCGCCATGAAGCAATCCGATCTGGCGTTGAAGCAACAGAAGGATAAGGAAGATTGGCAGCGGCGCGGCGTGGGCGGGCTGGTGAAGAGCGTTGATGCCGCCTCGGGCGTCATTATGCTGACCAGCGGGGCGGGAGTTCTGGCAAAGACGATTACCGTGCATACCGCCAAGGCGACGATGCTCAAGCGTTACGCGCCGGCCTCGGTCCGTTATGACGAGGCGCAGCCGGCGCCGATCGATGCGATCCACGTGGGCGACCAGTTGCGGGCGCGCGGCACAAAGAATGCGGACGGCTCGGAGATTGCCGCCGAAGAGGTGGTTTCAGGCAGCTTCCGCAACATCGCCGGGACCATCACGTCGCTTGATGCGGCAGGAGCAACGCTGGTGGTGAAGGATCTGGCGACGAAGAAGCAGGTCACGATCCACATCAGCGCGGAGGCGCAGATGCGGCGCTTGCCGGAGATGATGGCGCGCATGCTGGCTATGCGGCTGAAGGGAACAACGAGCGGCGGTCAAGGCGGATGGGGTGGTAATGCTTCCGCTGCGAATGGCGCGGCTGGCGGGCAGCGCGGCGGAGGCGGCGGTCAATGGAGCGGCGGCCAGGGGAATGGCGGAGGCTCATGGGGTGGACAGAATGGCGGCCACGGCGGCGGTGACCCGGAGCAGATGCTGAGTCGCGCCCCGGCGATTCAACTCGGCGATTTGCAAAAGGGCGAGGCGGTGATGCTGGTGGCTACCGACGGAACCAGCGATGTTTCGGCGATCACGCTGCTGGCAGGAGTTGAACCGCTATTGGAGGCTCCCGCAGCCAGCAAGGACCTGCTCGCCAACTGGAGCATGAACGGCGGCGCGGGCGCGGCGGAAGCGGCCGCTCAATAGTTTCACACAAACATTCATTGGAAACTAGCGAGGAACACGTGTACTCAAAATTGCATGGCTTCACTCATCTTTTTATTGCCTTGACGTTGGGCGCGGCTGGTGTGGCAAACGCACAGGCGCAAACTCCCGCGCCGGCGGTGGCGACGCCTTCATCGGCAACAGCGGCTACCGCGGCTCCAGTTGCGACAGCCACCTTGCGCGGCCATGTTGCTGACCCCACGGACGCGATGATTCCGGGCGCAAAGATCACTATCACCACCTCCGCGGGAGTGACCGTGGCCACGGCAACCGCGGACGCCAGTGGCGCTTACCAGGTGAGCGGCCTCGCCCCCGGCAAGTATATTGTGCTGGTCTCGGTGGCGGGCTTTGCGGACTTTGCCTCGCAGCCCATTCAGCTTGCGGCCGGCCAGGTGATGCACGTGAAGATTTCCATGGCCATGGCCGTCGAGCAGCAGAACGTCACGGTCACCGATGAGTCGCCCACGGTCAACGTGGAGGCGGGCGGCAACGCCAGCGCCATCGTTCTCAAGGGCAAGGATCTGGATGCGCTCTCCGACGATCCGGATGAGCTGGAGAACGAGTTGATGGCGCTGGCCGGCCCTTCCGCGGGACCGAATGGCGGGCAGATTTACATTGACGGCTTCAGCGGCGGACAGCTTCCACCCAAGTCGGCGATTCGCGAGATTCGCATCAATCAGAATCCCTTTTCGGCCGAGTTCGACCACATCGGTTACGGCCGCATCGAGATTCTCACCAAGCCGGGAACAGACAAGCTGCACGGGCAGGTCTTCATGCAAGGCAACGACAAGGCATTCAACACCGGCAATCCCTATTCCACTGAGAATGGTTCGGTGATTCCGCCCTATTACAGCTACCAGTTCAACGGCACGGCGAGCGGCGCGCTCTCCAAGACGGCTTCCTTCTTCATCAGCGCCGAGCAGCGCAACACGGAAAGCATCAACGCCTGGTCGATCAATGATGCGATTCTTGACAACTCGTCCGGCAAATTGTCAATCAGCGCATACCCGAATTGCTCTGGATCCGGTCTCTTCGTCTCCTGTACTAACTTCGGCGTCAATCTCTTGAATCGCCGCATCCGCGATAACGCCTCGGCGCGCATCGACTGGCAACTCGGCGCGAAGAACACCTTCACCGCGCGTTACGGCTTCTGGTCCGAGTCCGAGCATGGCGATCTCAACCAGGGTTCACTCATCAATCCGTACTCGACGGATAACCCTTCCACCCATGAAGCAAACACCGATCACACCGTGCAGATGAGCGATACGATCATCATCAATGATCACATCGTCAACGAGAGCCGCTTCCAGTTCGAGCGCCAGAATGAAAATCACTATCCCGACTCGACGGCGCTCACTATCAATGTTCAAGGCGATTTCACCGGCGGCGGCTACAGCGGGCAGCAAAACCTCGATCACACCACGCGCCTTGAATACCAGAATATGACGACGATGAGCCATGGCGCTCATGCAATCAAGTTTGGAACGCGCATTAGAGATTCGCGGGACGCGAACTGGACGAATGCCAACTTCAACGGCTCATTTACCTTTGATTCCGCCGCGAGTTACCTGGCAATGGCCAACGGGCTGGCGGCTGGCACGACCTTTTCCACCCTGGTGACCGATGGTTACGGTCCCACCTCTGCCAACGTCGCCACCGATGCTGTCCCTGGCAAGAACTCCGTGCTCGCCAATGTCTTCGACATGGCCTGGTATGTGCAGGACGACTGGAAGTTCAATCCCCGGCTGACCCTCTCCGGCGGCATGCGCTGGGAGGCGCAGAATCACATCTCGGACCACGACGATTGGGCACCGCGCGCTGCGTTCGCCTATGCTCTGGATGGGAACGGCAAAGACAAGAAGGCCAAGACCGTGCTGCGCGCCGGCTACGGATTCTTTTATGACCGGCTGGGAAGCAGCACCTTGCTGGGCATCAATCGCTCGCACGTCCAAAAGCAGATTGTGCTCATCGACCCAAACTGCACCTCCGCGGCAACCTCATTGGACGCTATCGACGTGAGCACCTGCTCGGGCACCGTCGGCGCATCCTCCGCTTCAACGCCGGTGCAGTACGAGGTTGCGCCCCGCTATCACTCGCCCTATAACGAGCAAGGCAGCGTCAGCCTGGAGCGGCAACTGTTTTCCGCAACAACTCTTACGCTCACCTACATGCACACCTTCGGCGTTCACCAGGTGATCACGCGCAACGCCAACCAGGCCCCGGACTTGAACCCGGCGGATAACCTCGGCGGATTCCTCTACGAGACTTTCCCCGAAGCGGTCTTCAAAGAAAATCAGTTCATCGGCAGTGTGCGCGGCAACCTCACCAAAAATCTGAACCTGACGGGCTTTTACACCTTCTCCTATGCCAATGGCAACAACAACGGCAGCGCCGTGGACGCATACGATCTGGACAAGAACTACGGGCGCGCCGGCTTCATCACGCGGAATAATCTCTTCATGATGGGCAACTATACAGCTCCCTGGGGGATTCGCCTCAATCCCTTCCTGGTCGCGCAATCCGGACGCCCCTTCAACATCACGCTGCCAACGGACCCGCTGAACAATTTTTTCAATCAGCGCCCAACTTACGCGACCGCTTCGACTCCGCTAGCCGACCAGGTCACAACGCAATTCGGCGTTCTGGACGACACCGGACTCACGGGCGCAACGATCCCAGTGAACCTGGGCAACGGCCCGGCAGCGGTAGCCATTAACCTGCGCATCAGCAAGGCTTTCGGCATCGGTCCAAAACTCGTCTCCGCTACCACCCCTCAGCCTGATGGCGGACCACCTCCGGGTGGACCGCCTCCGGGCGGCGGACGCGGCGGACCCGGTGGAGGAGGCTTTCGTGGAGGGCCTGGCGGCCCTGGCGGTGGTCCCATGGGATTGGGTGGCGGCAGCAACAGCACCGGCCACAAGTACGCACTGACCTTCAGCGCTCAGGCATTGAACCTCTTCAACGACATCGACAAAGGTCAGCCGAACGGAACCATCATTCCGACATACGATTCCAGTACCGGAATCACCGGCCCTGGCAGTCAATTTGGAAAATCAACCAACCTGGCCGGTGGAATATTCTCGCAAGGCTCAGCCGCGCGGCGCATCTTCGTGCAGGCTGTATTCTCGTTCTGATCGGTAGACAGCACGTGAACAACACAAGGGCCGGAGCATGAAGCTCCGGCCCTTGTGCAGTTGAATCAATTTCTTTACCGGCTTACCGTTGCAGCCTGTCCATCTCCCGGAGCGAAGGCATCCGTCAGCGAGATCACCTTCAACTGCGTCTTGAGCGCATCGAGTGAAGCCGCGCTCGTCACCATGATCTCCACCGTCTCGCCCGGCAGCAGATCGAAGTAGTTGTCGGAAACCTGCGCGTCGAGATTGCCGAAGGAAAGATAAACGCTGCGCGCCAGCACTTCCGAAGTGACGCGAATCTTGTAGCGGCCATTCGCGCCCGTGGTCTCCACCTTCAATTGCGCCGGCTTCAGTTGTACGCCCTTGGTCGGGGCCAGATAAATAAGGTTGCGTGAAACCTCAACTCCGCCTGCGGTCAGCTCGGCTGCCACAAAGACGCGCGAAGTGTCAGCCGCGCCCGCGTCGGCGAGTTTCTTCAGCGGCCAGTCGAGATAAACCTTGCTGCTGAGCGGCGCAATCTCTACAGCGCTCGTCTCCTCCAGCAGCACCTTGCCGTCGAAGTCCATCAGCCGCGCGCGGAGCGTGGCGGGCTCGGCCTTCACCTTGTCGCTGACGATGTACACTTTTAGCGCGCCGTCCTCCACGTGCGGCGAGACCAGCACCGGCGCATAGAAGCGCCGCGCATAGTATTGCAGCGCCTTCCAGCGACCGTAGTAGTCGATCGACGACCATGAGGCTACCGGCCAGCAGTCGTTCAACTGCCAGAAGATCGAGCCCATCGTCTCCGGGCGCAGGCGGCGGAAGTACTCCGCTCCGACCTTGATGCCCTCGGCCTGCAAAACCTGGCTCACGTAAAGAAAGCTCGCAAAGTCCTTCGGTTCGGAGTAGTCCTTGAGCAGATAGTCGTGAATGATCGCGTTGCCTTCTGTGTTTTTCTGATGGGCCCGCATCACCGGCGTAAAGATATTGGCGCGATCCTCCGCCTGCGTGAAGGTCTCGACGGTCTTCATCTCGGGAAACGATTGGAAGCCATATTCCGTGACAAAGCGCGAGTGGTGCGTCTCGTAGGTCGTGAACGGCACGCGTCCGTGCCACACGTCCCAGATGTGGTCGTCGCCCGTATGATAAGTGGCAGAAACCGGCTCATAGTCGGCGCTGGGCGAGCTGGGCCAGTAAGGCGTCTCCGCGTCCAGCCGCGCCACCACGCGCGGCAGAATGCCGCTGAAGACGGTCAGGTAGTCCTGCCACATCTGCAGCTTCACATCCGCCGGTAGCGTGGGCCGCGGACCCCAGTTCATGGCGCTCTCGGTCTCGTTGTTGCCGCACCACACCACGATGCTGGGGTGGTTGCGCAGCCGCCGCACCTGGTCCTCCGCCTCGGCCTCCACATTCTGCTTGAAAGCGTAAGTGCCCGGCTGCCAGTCGTTGCCGAACATGAAATCCTGCCAGACCATGATGCCCAGTTCATCGCAGATCGCGAAGAACTCGTCCGACTCGTAGTAGCCGCCGCCCCAATGGCGGATCATGTTCATGTTGGCGTCGCGCGCCGACTCCAGAATGCGGCGATAGTCGGCTGTCGTCACGCGATTGGGAAAGCTGTCGAAGGGAATCACGTCCGCGCCCTTGGCGAAGACGGGAATACCGTTAACCACCAATTCAAAGCTGCGGCCCCACTTGTCCAATTCGCGATGCAGCACGATGGAACGCAAGCCGGCCTTCACATTGCGCTGCTCGGCTGGCTGCAAGCCCGTGCCCGCCTGCGCGGTGAATTCATAGAGCGGCTGCTCGCCATAGCCGGCCGGGAACCAGAGCTTCGGCTGGCGAATCTCTATGGGTAGGTCGATGATGTTGTGGCCAGCATGAACGCTGACCGTTGCCGTCTCCGTCACAGGCTTGCCTTGATCGGAGTACTGCACGCTCACTTTGGCCGGTCCGGCGCTGGCGGCTTCGATTTCCACTTCGGCGTCGAGATGCGCCACTTCCCTGCTCACGTCGCGCTGGCGAATCGCAAAGTCTGCAATGCGCAGCTTGTCCCATGCCTCCAGCCGCACCGGCTTCCAGATGCCGCTGGTCACAAAGCGCGGTCCCCAATCCCATCCGTACTCATAAGCGGGCTTGCGGAGGTAGGTCTTGGCCTCGGTCTTTGTCCTGAGCTGCCAGGGGTCGCCCGCGGCGGCTTGGACGGCGGCCTCGATGGGCGATGGAAAGACGATACTCAACAGGTTCTTGCCGGCGTGCAGATGGGCCTTCGCGGGCACTCTCCAAATGCGGAAGCTGTTGCCGGCCGAGAGTACCAATACGCCGTTCACAGAGACCTGGGCGGCCCCGTCGAGACCATCGAAGACCAGGTCCACGTTGCTCCGGGCAAGCAACGCCGGTGTAACCTCGAAGCTCAGCCGGTACTCCCAGCTCTCCAGCTCAATCCATTGCAGCTTGGCCTCGTTGTCGCGGAAGAATGGGTCGGGAATCTTCTTGTTGGCCAGCAGGTCCAGATGCACGTCGCCGGGCACGGTGGCGGGAAGCCAGCCACTCTCTCCATCGGCGCCGGCCTTGATCTGCCGAAACTGCCAGCCATGATCGAGCGCCACCACCGCATTCCGTGCAGGACTGACTTGCGCTTGCGACCTCTCGCCTCCAAAGCCCACCGCCGCGCCCACCAGAACGCAGCACATCACTCCCCATACCATTGCTGCTCGCATCCAACTCCTCCATGCCTTTCGCTCGACCGCATTTGCGGAGGTAAAAGGCGGCTCTATCCGTTCGCCGATAAGGTTATCATGCATCCCTTCGCGGTAAGCCCGCCGCCGCAAAGACGCAAACCACCGGCATCACCGGCAGTCTGTACCGCCCCACCGCCTGCGCTCCTCCTGAAACCGCCAGGAAGTAGAGCGAGACTCCCAGCAGAAGCCACAAAACTTCGCGGCGAGCGTAACCGTAAAGCGCTCCGCGCGCGGCCATCAGATACAGACCGAGCAGCACCAACTCCAGCGCGGCCATCAGAGCCGCCGGCCAGGGATGCGCCCGCGCAAGGCGCAGGGCGGAGCGCAACGGCCCTTCGTTCACCACGCGCTTTGGCCCGTTCTCCGGATAAATGCCCAGGAGTCGCAGCAGCTCGGCGGCGCAAGGCGTAAACGCGACTACCGCCATGCCCTCCAGTTGCATCTTCAAGGCTGTCCCCGGATGCGAGCGGAACACGCGCGCTGCTTCCGAACGCATGAACTCCAAGCGGCGCGCCTGATTCCATCCGGCCTGCGCGGGATGCCGCGCAAGGTAGCTCTGCTCGTCCGGATAGCCCAGGCCGCTTTGCACCTCTATAAAGGGCCGATGCTGCATGCGGGCTTCGATTTCGGCGGCCTGATATAAGTAAAAATTCCGGTCCACGATGCTGGAAAACCCGCCAAAACCGGTTTCAGTTTTGTTGCGCGCCTGCCAGGCTGCGAGCCAGGGCAGAACGCTCAGTAGCAGCACTGCGGGAGCCTTCCAGCGAAGGCCGGGAACACGCACCAGTGCCGCGAACAAACCCAGCGTCAGTGCAGCCGGCAGGTAATAGCTGACCGGGCGTACAAAGGTTGCCGCGGCCAGCCAAAGGCCGGCCTGAGCCAGCACCCACAGATTGCGATCGCGAAGAAAGACCGCTAGCCGCTCCAGGCTCAACAGCATCAGCGCGAGAAAGAGCGTCTCCGGCAGCAGGCGCACCGAGTAAATCACCGAGACCGGCTCGAAGGCAAAGAGCCAGGCCGACAGCAGCGCGACGCGCTCCTCGCGGAAGACGGCGCGCGCCAACCGCCAGACCAGCAGCACGGTGAAGGCCGAAATCACTACCTGCGCCAGCGCCGCAGTTGCCGGGCCGGCCAGACTGAACAGCGCAAGAAAGAGCGGATAGCCTGGGGTGCGATCGATCTCCGGCAGAGCGCCGGTGATGAAGCGTCCATGAAGCAGCAGATTGCGCCCCGGTTCCAAATAGCTGGCTGTATCGCCGCTGACAATGACGCCGCTCCCGGTCCGCACCAGAGCCGCGCTCAGCAGCAAGAGCCTGACTGCTGCAGCCGCCGCCACTGGCCCAAGAACCCGCGGCGTACCCCACGCATTTTCGCGGCCGGCAATGCTGGCTTCGATCATCGTTTCTTCTCCAGCACAGCCCGGTAGAGCGCCTCCCACTCATCGGCCTTGGCGTCGATGCTGAAGCAGGTTGCGATTCGCTTTCGCGCCATGCGGCCGAGAGCGCCGTGAGCTTCGGGCGTGCTCCGCATCATCTCCAGCATCGCCTCGGCCAACGCCTCAGGGTTTTTGGCGGGCACGATTACGCCGGCCTCGCCCACAAGCTCGCGCACGCCGCCCACATCGGTGGCCACAACCGGCTTCTCCATGGCCATCGCTTCGCCCACTACCAACGGCATTCCCTCCCAGGCCGAAGCCAGCACAAAGCCGTCCGCGGCATCCAGCAGCGCGGGCATATCGCGACGAAGCCCCAGCCTGCGAATGGACGCTCCCCACTCAGCCGCCTGCGCTTGTATCGTCTCAGAGCCGGCGCCAAGCGCCTCTCCGGCAATCCACAGTTGCGCCTCCGGAATCTCTCCGCGCACCCGCGCAAAGGCCCGCAGCAGGTTGGGAAAGTCCTTCGCGGGCACAATGCGTCCCGCGGCCAGCCAGACAAACTCCTCCCCCACGCCCATCCGCGCTCGGAGGAGGGCTCGGCGCTCGGCGTTGGGCGCAAACTCCGCCAAATCGATCCCATTGGTGAAGACTGAAGCCTTGCGGGCCGGAACAGCTTTGAGGCGCACAAAGCGCTCGGCGGCGGCCTGGCTGACAAAAGCAGTACGGCGGCTCAGCCCATCGGTCAGCCGATAGGCCAGCATCCGCGGCCAGCTTCCTTCATAAACGTTATGAACCGTAGAGAGAACCGCCGCCGGCAATGAAATCCTGAGAAGCCGGGCTGCCATGTTGGCCGGGAAGACGTGGCTGTGAATCAGCTCCGGCCGGAAGTCGCGCAGCCAGCGGCGGGCTCTCAACAGACCGGCAATGAAGCTGGCAGGGGTCTTGCGCATTTCGAGACAAACGAGATCAACCGTGGTGGGCCACTCTTCGGGTTGGCGCTCGCGCAGCAGAATCAGCACCACCGCATGGCCGCGCACCTTCATGCGCTCCGCCAGCGCCACCACCTGCCGTTCCGCTCCGCCGATGCCGAGCGAGGTGAGCATATAAGCAATCCGCATTCCAACCCCACCCGCCCCTATCCTACCAAGCGGGACGGAGAACATGATCGCGAAGAACCTTGGCAGCATCATCTTTGATATTGCTCACACGCCGCCCGCGGCGCGCGGCGTCCAGCGTGCGCGTCCACAATCGTGCTGCGTCCACAATGTGGTGCGGCTGTGATACGGCCTTAACACAGGGTTTTGGCGATCTGCTAAACTAGGGAGTGTTTTCGCGGAAGTTGAGGTGGTTTCCATGGACTTGGGTAACTGGGTAAAAACCAATGTCGATTATGGCCGGCGGCTGGTGGACTCTGGAATTCAGGGAGCGCATTCCGGCCAGATTGAGTTCCTTGACGGAGAACCTCTTGCTCCCTTTCTGGGCGAGTCGGTCAAAGGCTCGCTGGTGCCCGCGGCGATAGGAGCCTGCGTCGGCGCGCTGGTGGCTTATCCCTTTTTCCGCAAAAAGTCCTCGGCTGCCACGGTTACGCTGGCCTATGGTCTGCTGGGCTGCGCGATCGGGCTGACCTCCGGCATGGCCTGGAAGAGCCGCCATCTCAGCGCCAGCGTCGCCGGCGGCGCAATGAAGAACATCGGCAAGGTGCGCGACGAGCGGTGGCTCACCAAGAATCCCATCAATTACGCGTAGAGCCGGAGACGCCTCTCGCGCACGGCACGGGTCTTCGACTCGGCTGATTCCGGTCGAGCTTGTCAAATGCGTTTGGAAACCATTCTCAACACAGCCTGTGCAAACGGCGGCGTCCGGTCAGCCGAACCCCCCCGCGACCACTAGAGCTAAGGCTTGTTGGCTATCGTATGCACAATGGCAATCCGCGTCTTCCCGCCTTCCTCCGAGGCCCGCGCGCTGATCGTCACCATAACGGATTCCTGCTGGCCCCGGCCGAGAGTGACCATAGCGCTATCGCCGGAATCGTAGGTGGAAGCGCCGCTGCCCAACTTGCTCTTGTAAAAATCCAGCACCTGCTCCTTCGAATCCGTAGTGACAAATACTCCGGTCACCATCGAGCCGGTGGGCAGATTCATCCTCATGCCACCGCGCACGCTCAGGGCTCCGGGATAGACATCCGTGCCCAGTTCGGATGCGGTGAAGCTCTGCGATGAGTCGGCAGTGATGGTTCCACCCGGAGTTTGCACGGTCATCTGGCCGTTATGGTCGTTGACGTGAAAAGCCCGTGTATAGCGCCAGACCGTGAATGACAAAGCTCCTACGCCGAGGATGCCCAGTCCCACCACGATGGCGATGATGATCAGTACAATCTTCAGCGCGCTGCCGCCGGAAGCGGCTGCCGGCGCGGCATATTGAACCGGCGCCGCAACAGGGACTCCGGCTGCCGGCGCGCCACAGGCCGCGCAGGCATGGCTGTCGGGGGATAAGGCAGTACCGCAATTTGCACAAAAACTAGCCAAGATGGCCTCCTTCTGTTCTATTCTTCACGCAGTTTCAGAGTAAATAAACGGGCGGAAGCAGATGCGTTTAGCTCTTTCCGATAAAGAAAATCGCTTGAACGCATCGCCCCCGCGGTGAGCAACTCACAAGGTCAACGGTTAGAAGGACGCGGGAGAGAATCACCGATTCCCTCCCGCCCCTGGTTTACTGCACGTCAGACACCTTGCCGTCCTGGAAGACGACCTTCATGCCGTTGTAGTAATAAATGACCTTCGAGCCCAGGTTGGCCACCCGCGTCGGCGCACCCATTGCGGACTGCACCTGGTCGGGAGTCTGGCCCAGTTCGACGGACGCGGGCGTTGCCGGAGCATCGCTGGCCGCCCCGCCGCTATCCTGCGTCGCCTCGGCAGTCACATCCTGCTCAGCCTGGTCGGCCTGTTGCGTCTGCTGCTGCAGATCCGCCGCGTCCTGGGGAGTGGGCGGAGGCGCAATCGCGGCAAACTCCGTCTGCGTCGGCGGAGCCTGCGCTGAAGGCGGCGCTGGCGGCAATCCACCCTTGCCCTGCTTGGCCTGCAAATCCTGGAGACCCTGGTCGATGGTCTCCCGCATATGGTTCTGCATCTCCTGCAGGTCGGTCATCTGCACCGTAACCGTGTTGGATTTCTGGCACTCATTCCCGCCCTTGCTGGCCAGTACCACCAGATCCGCGGTGGTTGCGTCGGCGGACGGAGGAGCCTGCAACAGCAGCACATCGCCGTCGCTGAGCGCGCACTCCTGCCCATTGGTGTCTGTCACGTCCAAAGCGCCTCCGGCCACAAAGACATGTGCATGGCCGGCGGATACGTCCGCCAGTATACGCGCAATCCCGCTGGAACCCGGATCCACATCCTGATGCTGCGCGGTCTGAACTGCCTCGGCGTTCTCCAGAGCCAACTGGCCCTTCACCTCGTCGGCAATCTGCTGCTTCACATCGGGCGTCAGCGCCGGCGGGCCGCCCGCGGCGGACTGAGCGCCATCCACTTCGCCGGCCTCCTGATGCGCCGCATACGCTGCCTGCAGATTCTGAGAGATGATGTAGTCCGTCAGCCAGAAGGAGGCGCTGGGGTAGACCGGGTACGGCGCAAAGTAACCGCCGTAGTACCCGTACCAGGGACTGCCTCCCCAACCCCACCCAAATGCGATGGGAGCCGCCCAGGGATTGTACGCCCATCCGTAAAAGGCCGGATGATAGTAGTATCCCGGAGCGTAAACATTGATACTCAACCCGCGGAAGCCATAGCCGCGGTAATAGCGGTTGTACTCATGGCCATGGTAGTAGTAAGACCGCCGCGCAAAGTCGTGGCCGTGATAGCTGTATCCGCGCTGCACATATCCGGGACGGCCCCGCTCGGCAACCAGGCGGCTGCCGTCATGGCGCTCCACCGAGACCCTGCGGTTGCCGTTCAGCCCGTGATGGACATCCATTCCCCGCTTGGGGTCATGCACGTCGCTGACTTTGCCGCCAGGCCGCCTGGTGATCGCACTGCCGCTCTTTGTGACGTGCGTATTGCTGCCCTTGGGTGCGATGCCCCCGGTCGCCGTGTGACTTCCGCCCATGGTGTGTGAAGTTGTGACTGCTCCATGCGTCGCCCCGCCGGTCGCTGGCCCGTGCGCGGTAGTCCCACCGGTCGTAGGTCCATGCGTAGTGGCTCCGCCCGTGGTTGGTCCATGTGTGGTGGCCCCGCCGGTCGTCGGCCCATGCGTCGTGGCCGTCCCGGCGGTCGCGCCGCCAGTCGTCGGCCCATGCGTCGTGGCCCCGCCAGTCGTTGGCCCATGCGTCTGCATGGTGGCCCCGCCGGTCGTCGGTCCATGCGTTGTGGTCCCGCCGCCGCCAGTATTCATGTTGGTAGCCCCACCAGTCGTTGGCCCGTGCGTCTGCATGGTGGCCCCTCCAGTAGTAGGTCCATGCGTCTGCATGGTGGCCCCGCCAGTCGTCGGTCCATGCGTAGTAGGACCGTTGGCGGTTGGCCCATGGGAGGCGCCGCCGGTGGTCGGCCCATGCGAGGCGCCGGTCGGCCCATGCGAGGCCCCGCCGCCGGATGGCCCATGCGATGCCCCGCCGCCGGATGGCTTGGCGGCTGGCGCTGGCTTGGGAGCCGGGGCCGGCTTCTTTTCGGCGGCTGAGCTGGTCATGCTGCCCAACCCAAGGAGCAGGGTAAGAACTGTTGCTGTGGAGCCATAACAGATGGCTTTGCGGAGAAGTTGTATCGTCATCGGATCCTCTTTTCCCTTTCAATCTTCTGGTCCCGCGCTCCATTCACGAAGCGGGAACCTGCTCTGCGAACCAGGCTGCGCGAACCTTGCCGCGCAAGCGGCCTACTCAACGTTACTGACCTTTCCATTCGTAAAGGTCACCTTCATGTCCTTGTAATAGAAGATTTCCTTCGCTCCCAGCTTGGCAACCCTCGCCGGCTGCCCGAAGCCGGCAATCACTTGATCCTTGGTCTGGCCAATTTCGATCGTCGGCGGCGGGGCATCGGACGGCGGAGGAGGAGGAGCAATGGTCTGCATGGGAGCGGGAGCCGGAGCGGGCTCTGGAGCCGGAGCGGCCGCCGGGGCCGGTTGGCTGCCCTGGTCACCCTGGTTGCCTTGATCGCTCTGGCCTTCCGCGGGCTGAACCGTGATGACCTCGGAGACGGTCTTTACAAAATTGTCCACCTGCGGCACGGCACCTTTCGCGAACGGAAACTTGATCTCCCCGTAAAAACGCACGTCATTGTAAGGATCGCTGAAGGTGCTGACAAGAATTCCGTCCTTCTGCGCCGCAATCCCGGTTACCCAGAACTTCTCTCCAGCAACAAATTTTCGAGACGCGCAGCCGTTGTTCGCGGCATCCGTAGCGCTGACGCCGCTGCCGAATACCGGAACATGACCAAATCCGAAGGACTTTGCGGCGTCCTTGACCCGGTTCTTTTGGCTCGCGGCCAGAACTCCGTTGCTGTACGTGTTGGAATATGCATAGGTGCTAGCCGAACTGCACATCATCAGCCCGTCCTTATTCAGCACCACAATATCACCGGCCGTGACAATGTCCGTGTGGTCGGCGGTAGCCTTTGTCAGCTTGATCTGGGAGACCAGCTTCTGCTGGATCAGCGTCGCCGGATCGCCAGCCTGGGCTGCCATTCCGGCACAATACATCGCCGCCGCTGCGGCGAGCACGAATGCGCCTAACCTCCGCATCTGAGCCATATTGCCTCTTCCGTAATTCATGAATTTTGGGGAAACCTCTACAAGGCCCGGAGTTTAATACGCTGTAGCGGCGTTGTCAAGAGTTCAAAAATGCCCGGTATTGAATGCCATCAAGACACAAACACGCCACTCAAGTAAACGTTTCGCTCATTCTTTCTTATCTTCGTGAACCTGCGATGAATTGCCGCTCTCCCCGCCGGATTTGCCGGTTGCGGTGGAGGTTGCGCTCGCATCGGCCTCGGCCAGCGCCTCGCTGTCCAACCCATGCTCTTGGCGATAGTGCTCGACCGGCATCTTGCCATCCCACCACGTCCAGTTCATGGGATAGACATCGGGGTCGAGAAAGACCTGGTAGAAGTGCCAGACCAGAATCGCCAATGTAGCCAGAATAGCCTCATAGAAGTGGATCGAGGTTGCTACGTCCACCCACCAGCGCGCCAGCAGGTTGCCCACCCAGACCTTGGCCCACATCATGATTCCCGTCAAGGCCATCAGCGCCGTGCCCCAGACCAGCGCCCAGTATTCCGCCTTCTCCGCATAACTGAAGCGGCCGAACTTTGGACGCTCCTTGCTAAGTCCGAGATAGTAACTCATCGTGCCCCAGGCATCGAAGGCGTCGCGTGGCCTCGGCGCAACATCGCGAATCAGACGCCGCCCCTCCCGTGTCATCGCCAGATAGAAGAGGTGATGGATTCCCGCGCCGATCAGGATAACTCCGGCTATGCGATGAACAAGGCCGCGCAGCTTCTCTCCGTTGCCGTTGCCGAGCATCTCGGCAATCCAGGAGTTGGGAAACTTGAGAGCAAAGCCGGTAATCACCAGGACAATGAAGCTCGTCAGCAGAATCAGGTGCTGCCAGCGCTGGTTCTCGCTCATGCGCGTCATCATCGGATTCTGCAGCGCGCGCCGCGCCACGGCCTTGCTCCGCCAGATAATCGCGTTGTGCAGGAACATCGCGCCGATCACCACGGCAATCAGAACGAGATAGAACCATCGCACCCAGTGCACCGCTACCGAACCGATGTCCTTCGCCGCACCAACCCCCATGTGCACCTTGGTCAAAGTAAACTTCTGCGTAACTCCGATGTGGCACTTGCCGCAGGTGGCGTCGAGGTTGGCGCGATTGATCGTCGAGCGGGGATCGCTGGAAGGCAGTATGTTATGCACGCCGTGGCAGCTTGAACAGTTGGCAGCCACCACCGAGCCGCCTTCCACCGCCAGTCCGTGATAACTGTCCAGGTAACTCGTCACACGGTTTCCGGGTACGCCAAACTCTTGCGAAAGCCTCACACCCTGATGGCAGCGGGCGCAGGTGTCCTTGGAAATATTCTGCTCCGAGACCGGCGAGTTAGGGTCGGTGTGCGCCTTGATCGTATGGATTCCGTGGCAGTCGGTGCATACCGGAGACAATCCGTTGCCGCGGGCGATTCCCTGCCCGTGAATGCTCTGCATGAAAGTCTCCGCGATCGCCGCGTGGCACTTGCCGCAGGTCGCGGGAACATTGAATTTATAAATCGGCGACTTTTGATCGTTGGCGGGAAGAATCTCGTGCGCGCCGTGGCAATCGGTGCAAACAGCGGCCTTCTTCGATCCCTTCTCGATGGCCATCCCATGCACGCTTTCCTGGTAAGAGACAAAGCTCTGCGCGCTTTCGCCGTTCGATGCAACGAGAAACTTCTGCCCATGGCAGCGCCCGCAAGTTACCGGAATGTTGGCGTGATTGACCGGCGACTTAGGATCGTCGGCGCCCAGAATCTCATGCGCGCCTCCGTGGCAGTCCTGGCAGTTAGCCGCTGCCGCCTGGCCGGCCTTTGCCGCCTTGGAGTGCAGGCTGTGAGAGTAACTCTCTTGCGCATCCGCATGACACTGGGCGCAGGTAACTTTCTTCGGCGTGGATTCGTGGATCAGCCCTTTCACATCCGTGTGGCAATCCACGCAGGCAAATAGATCGCCGTGGATCGAATGTTTCAGCTTGCTTTCATCGACATAAAGACTAACTTGCTTGCCGCTTGCCTCCGTTGTCAAAGTGGAGTCGGAGTGGCAGGCCAGGCAGTCGGCGTCCTTCGGCTTGTGCTCGGCATACACCACGCCGGCCCACGCAAGCAGGGATAGAACGATAAGTTGGGCAAACAACCTTCTGCTCTTGTCTCCCGTCAGCCTGCTCCGCAAGAACATGATTTGCCTCATGACTCTCTGAGATAGGCGCTCAAGGTCAGTACAAGAAGAACGAGGCCGATAACAATGGCCGTGAAGCCCACGACTTTGGAGAAGTTAATCTGCCAGATTCCCGGCGCCTCCGCGACTCTCGCCTCCAGTTTTCCCTGCGCCTTCAGCCGTTCATACTCTTGCGGGCGCTTGGTCTTGAACTCTTCTTCGCTCTCCACGCCGGTAAAAACCACCAGGTCCATGGGAAAACTGTCGGGGCGCAGATGGGTGTTAACAAAGTGGATGGAAAAGATGAAGAGAATGGCGAGCAATCCTTCTTCGCTGTGAATCACTAACACGGCATTCAATGCCCAGCCGGGTAAAAATCGCGCGAAGAACGGTGCAAACCACATCGCATAACCGGAAAAGCCGATAACAATCATGCCCCAGAAGACCGCCCAGTAATCAAACTTCTCCCAGTAGGCGTAGCGGTCGAAGCGCGGCTTCGCCCCCAGGCCAAGGAACCAGCGAAGATGCCCAAACAGGTCTTTAACATCCTTCCAGTTCGGCACCATCGAGGTAGCTCCCCAGAAGATTCCTTTTTCGCGATGGATGATACCGCGAGTTACTATCTCCTTCAAGTGGATGAGAAACGCCACGGTCAGAACCAAGGCGCAAAACTTGTGAAAGAAAAGAATTGCCCCGAAGCCGCCCACGCCTTTGGCCAGGCCGCGCGCCCATATGCTCTCGCTGAAGCGCAGCGGCAATCCCGTGCCGGCCAATCCCAGAAAGCTGCTAAACAAGGCGGCATGAAGGTATCTCTGCGCCCGCGTGAAGCGCATAAAATGCCGGACTTCCGCGTGACTTTTTTCCCTGCTCTCCATTGCGGCTTGCTCCAGATCAGGCATGATTGTCTCCTTCCGTGGATTTTTTCTTGATCTGGTCGTAGCGCGAGCGGATCAGCCACAGCAGGGTGTGAATCACGAAGAACCCCAAGGTCCCGGCCAGCAGAAGGTTCATGAACAAGCGGACAAAGTAGAGAGCTGGATTCAGCTTGCGATTGCGTGCGTTGGCATGAGGCTGATACTGCACAAAACTCAGGTTGGCCCCCGTGTGGCACTTGCCGCAGGTGGCCACCAGGTTAGCCTTGGCAATCGGGGAATTGGGATCGGAAGCGGGCAATACATCATGCGCTCCGTGGCAATCCCAGCAGCGCGCCGTCTCCACATAGCCGCCCAGCGAGCCTAACTGCGAGTGGAAGGTATCCCTGTAAGTGGATAGCTTCTCCTTGTGGCAGGAGCCGCAGATCGGCGTGGATTGCATGCGAAATGCATCCGCCGTCGGCTGCAAAATGGCGTGCGCCGTGTGGCAGTCGGAGCAGACCGGCGCTTTCAGATCGCCGGCCGCGACGGCCTTTCCATGCACGCCGCCCATATAATTGGCGGTAATTCCCGCATGGCAGCTTCCGCAGGTCTTGGGAATATTCGTCTTATAAGTCGGACTTAGCGGATCCTTGTGGCTCAGAATATGATGCGATCCATGGCAGCTTTGGCAGTTAGCCGCCACCAGCAGCCCCTCTTTGCTCAGCGCAAAGCCGTGGATGGAGTCGATGTACATCGGATAGACGTTGGGCAGGCCATGCTTCTTCGCCATCGCATCGTTGCCGTGGCAGGCGCCGCAGGTGCGCGGAACGTTGAGCGGATAGACCGCCGAGCGCGCATCATCCTTGGGAAAGATTGCGTGGGCGTCTCCATGGCAACTGGTGCAGGGATGCTCGGACTTGAGGGAGTGAACGCTTCCGGCCAGGCCGGCCGCCTCATCGGCATGGCAGGATTCGCACTTGACCGGCGTGATTTGATCCGGATGCGGATAGTCCTTGATGGTGGCGTGGCAATCGCCGCATTTCAGGCTGCCGTGGATGCTCGCGCCGAAGGTATGCGCATCCACGCCCACACTCTTGCCCGAGGCGTCCTGCAGGCTCGCGTCCGCGTGGCAGGAGAGGCAATCTGTCTGGCCCCAAACAGCGCGCGGCACGGCGACAGCCAGAAGCGCCCCAAGTACAAGCGCAATTGAGGAAGCAGTCTTCATGAAGACTCCGATCCTTCTTGAACTTCGCAGGCCTCGCTTGTGCCGCTACTTCTGCAGCGTGCGAATGTACGCGACAACGTCCTTGATCTGCGCGTCGGTCAGCTTGCCGTTGTAGGCGGGCATCTTGTTCTTGCCGTTCTTCGTCGAGGCGATGAATTGGGCGTCTGAGGCTTTGACCATCTCCGGGGCCTTGAAGGAGAGAATCTTCATATTCTTTCCCATCGGCGTGGCGGCCAGCCCGTCGGCGCCGTGGCACATCGCGCACTTGGCCTTGTAGGTGTCGGCGCCGGGCGCCTGCGCGAAGACAGGGCCCGTAATGAATGCGGCCAAAAGAATCACGGCCGCCGCTCGGATTGCTTGCTTCATGTGTTGCTCCTTGGCTGGAAGATCAAGGGCCGTACCAACGAGGACCAGCCGTCTCGTGGGTTTCCCGGTTACGTACTTGTCCTACAGGTTCCGTTGCACAATCGCAAGTGACGCCGGTCACACTCCGAAGGCCCCGCTCCCACGCGGCTCACGGATCATGCGGTCGTTCTGTAGAATTGATATGCCGCATCTTCCTGGTGCTCCGGGCAGGGGAGATTTGCTCGCCAAAGTGATCCATGTCACATCCCATCATACGTCTGATCATTCACACTATGACCGCGGCTTGAGGATAAAATCTATGGGTACTGCTACGGTTATCGAGGAAAAAATCATGCTGACTCTTCCCGGCGATGCGGTGCGCCAGATTCAATGGCGTTTCGCCGACCGCTTCGATTTGCAGATGCTGGTTCAGTCGGCGCGCGGCGTGGCGCGGGGAACCGTGGCCCAGTTGGTCGCCGCCGGCGAGCGCAACACCCACGAATGGACCCCCGGCAAGGCCGGCATGATGGAGGCCTTTGATCGCGCCGGCATCACCGCGGCCTACATGGAACCGGAAGAGGGAGGCTTCATCTCCGGGCCCAAGAACCTGGCGCTCTCGCTGGCAGCCTTCGAGCTGGCCTGGGTAGACGGCGGCGCGGCCACGGCCAGCCTGGCCGGCGCCCTGGCGCTCGGCCCAATCCACGAGCGCGGCACGCCGGAGCAGTTGAAGCACTACAAAAGCCTCTCAGCGCCTCCGCAGCCCGGCGAGGAGCGCAAGACCTGGCGCGGAGCCTTTGTATTGACCGAGCCTATCCCTTACGTGGGCGTTGACACCGGAATGCTGAGCGGCAAGGTGCGCGTGGCCGAGTGGGCCGAGGGCCATGAGCCCTGGCTGCAGGTGGACAAGCGCGGCCGCTTCATCACCAACATCGCCTTCGCCAACTTCGTCACCGCCGCGGTCGGCTCGGACGATCCGCGCATCAAGGGCAGTTGCTTCGTGATCCTGGAAGAGACCGACGAGGGCGTCTTCGACCACGGCACTCCAACCAAAAAGCTGGTTCACCAGCTCTCCTCCACCGGCGACCCTGTCTTCAGCATGAAGGTTCCCGCCAGCCGCATCGTCGGCGGCTACACCGTCAAGGACGGCGTCATCGTTCCCAACTACAGCCATAGCGAAGTCCTCGATGCGGTCTTCAAGCGCACCCGGGTGGGCGTGGGCCTGATGTCGGCGGCCAAGCTGCTCTCCGCCGTCGAGCCGGTCATCCGCTACCAGCGCCAGCGCTTCCGCGGAGCCGAGGGCGCCAAACCCGGCTCCGTCCGTTACGAGCAGGGCATCCAGCAGCGCGAAGATGCGCTTCACCGGCTGGTGGACGTTTGGGCCACCGGCGAAGCGGCAGCCTCGCTGGGCTTTGCCACGGCACGGCTCTTCGACGAGATCGAACCCACCGAGAAGCTGAAGACTGCCATCCTGAAAGAGCGCGGCATCCAGGGCGGACGCTCCGAGATGAAGGCGCTCAGGGAGAGCGAGCAGCGCGCTCTGGAACTGCTTGCGCTCGACAAAGAGGACTCCCGTCGCGCCGATCTAGAAGCCGATCCGCTGGTCCAGTATGTGCTGATGGACGCCGAGGCCAACGTGATCTGCCCTGCCACCAAGCTCTGGAACACCGGCCACGGTGTAAACCTGCTGCGTGAGGCCGTCAGCCTGATGGGCGGCTACGGCATCACCGAGGATTGCCCCGGCTTCCTGGGTAACAAGTGGATGGACGCGCAACTGGAAGCCACCTACGAAGGCCCGGAAGCGGTGCAGCGCCGCCAGTTGACGGTCACCATGACCACGGAGGTTTTTCTGGCCCTCTTCCGCGCCTGGACCTCCGAGATGCGGCGCATAGCCTCCTCGCGGCCCGGCACCGGCGCCTGCACCCTGGCTTCTGCAATGCAGATGTGGGCGTGGACCCTCGACCATTTGCAACGCGCCACCGACCCCACCGGCGGCAAGCTCTATCACGGGCAGCGCCAGGGCGTTACCTTTGCGCTGGCCGACGCACTCTGCTGGCTGCTCGCCTCGCGATATCAGATTCTCGACGTGCTCGAACTGGAAAAGCGCGGACCCGAAGATCCCGTCGCCTCTGAGGGCCTGGAAGGCACCGTGCAGTTCCTCAGCGACCTCTGCCATACGCAGGCCGCCGCAGCCGCAGGAGAAGTCTCCCGCATCTGCGCCGAGCTGGTTTTCGGCTATAACTGCCACCCCTCCTGGGACGAGGAAGAGCATCGCAGTTGCTTCCTGGCCAGCGAGTTGGAAGAGTTCGAGGAGACCATGCCCGGCATTTCAGCAATGGCCTTCGATGTGCTGGCCGCCGATGGCACGCATCCGCAGAAGGCCGGACCCTGCGCCGGTTGCGCCGGCAACAGCGACTTCCTGCGCATGCAAAACCGGTTGACCGCCTGCCTGACCGGCTCGCGTTTAGCCAAAGACCGCGCCGCCGAGACGGTCAGTAAGGTGATGATTCCCGAAGCGCTGGATTATCCGGCGTAAGGGCAGTTCACAGTTCTCAGTTCTCAGTTGTCAGTTTTCAACTTGACCTTTGTACAAACTGGGTGCCCCAGGTCCGGATTTTCGGACCTGGGATACCACGAACCCAAACCAGCAACGCTAACCCGCTAACTCGCGATTTCCGCGCAGCGGAAGCTAACTTGCTGTCTTAGTCAAAAACCACGGATCGATCCTCAGGAGGCCCGCATGAGCGTAGAAGCCGCGACCACCGAAATCCCGGAGATCGACCGCCAGACGATGGATGTGGACATCGCCTGCGCCGGCTTCGGTCCGGCTACCGGCGGCTTTCTCTCCACGCTCACCAAAGCCTGGACCGAGAATCCTGCCGATCCGGCCTTTGAGAGCCGCGTCGCGCCGGGAATGCCGCTGCAAGTGCTCTGCTACGAGCGCGCCGACGACATCTCCTCCGGCGTCAGCGGCGTGGTCACGCGCGCCCAGGCCATACGCGCCAGCTTTCCCAACCTCGATCCGGCCGAAATTCCCATGGCCGTCCCGGTCACCAGCGAGCGGGTGATGTACCTGCTCGACCCCATCGGCGCAAGCCGGCGCTCCGCGCTTTTGCGTTTCGGCGACAGGCTACTACGGGCAGCCGGCCCACTGCTCGGAGTCAAGGACCATGCCTTCACGCTGCCCTGGACCCCCGCCTTCCTCAACAAGCACGGTGGCCTGGTCCTCTCCATCGGCCAGTTCAATCAGTGGATCGGCGCGCATCTGATGGCCACCGGCCTCGTCCAGATCTGGCCCGGCACGCCGGTCTCCGCCCCGCTCTTCAAGGGCGGCAAAGTTGAAGGCCTCCGCCTCGCCGATCAAGGTGTAGACAAATCCGGCGCGCCAACCGACGGCTTCATGGCCGGAATGGATGTGCGCGCCCTGCTCACCGTCGTTGGCGACGGCCCGGTCGGCGCGGTCGGCCAAGCCATCGACGATAAGCTCGGCCTGCCGTCCGGCCACCATCATCGCGAGTGGGCGCTGGGAATGAAGTTCGTGATCGAGCTGCCCGATGACTCCAATCTTGAAAACTCCCCGCTCCAGCCCGGAACCGTATGGCACAGCTTCGGCTACCCGGAGCCGGAGATCTTCGGCTTCCTTTACGTGCATCCGGAGCGGCTGGTCTCGGTCGGCATCTTCGTCCCCTCGTGGATGAGCGACCCCTCGCGCACCGCCTACCGCTACTTGCAGCACTACATTCAGCACCCCGCGCTGTGGAAGTACCTGAAGGATGGAACCCTTCGCTCCTGGGGCGCGAAGTCGCTTGAAGAAAGTGGCAAGCACGGCGAGCCGTACCTTGTCGGCGATGGCTACGCGCGCATCGGCGAAGGCTCCGGGTCAACGAATATGTTGACCGGCTCCGGCGTAGACGAAGCCTGGGCGACGGGAACGCAGCTCGGCGAGGCGGTCATTGAACTGCTGCGCGCCGGCAAGCCCTTCACGCAGGAGAATCTCGCCGCCACCTACGAAACCCGCCGCCGCGCCAGTTGGGTCGAGCGCGGAGGGAAAGAAGCCGAGAACGCCCGCAATGGCTTCCAGGACGGGATCGTCAAAGGCATGATAGGCATGGCCCTTGCCGGCCTCACCCATGGAAGACTCTCGCTCAACGCGCATATTCCCCCAGCGCACAAGCAGATTCGCCCATTCGCAGCGCAATCCGCTGACGGCCTCAAACTCAAACAGGCCGTCGGCCTGGCTATCGCCGATGGCCGCACCTTTCACGATGCGCTGCTCTCGGTGCGTGGCTGGCCGGAGATTCCCCTCGACGGCCGTCTGCTGGTCACGCAGCAGGATGCACTGCTGCTCGGCGGCAAGGTCCAGGCCATGCCGGGCTTCGCCGACCACGTCTTCTTCCGCAATCCGCAACTCTGCATCGCGTGCGGCGAGAAGACCTGCATCGCGATGTGCAGCGGCCAAGCCCTCACGCAGGGCGCGGACGGCGCGCCCACCTTCGAGCGCGAAAAATGCATCCACTGCGGCGCATGCCTGTGGAACTGCGGCCAATCCCCCGACGGCGAGCACTCCAACATCGCTTTCCGCGCCGGCTCCGGCGGGCTGCACTCGGCGGAAAACTGAGTCCTTTAGCGGTTGCCGCGGGAGTACTGCCGGTATAGCATTGAAGTGACAGGATGGAGCTTTCCCCATGAATGAAATCATCTTCGATGTGCGTGAGGACGAAGCGGATGGAGGCTACGTTGCATCCGCCCTGGGGTATGGAATTCATACGCAGGGCGAGACTCTTGAAGAGTTGCGCACAATGGTTAAGGATGCTGTGGATTGTTATTTTGACGAGACGATGCAGCGGCCCACGATCATCCGCCTACATTTCGTGCGCGATGAAGTACTGGCTTGATGAGACTGCCGCGCGACATTGACGGAGCGCAGCTGGCCAGAGCACTGAAAATCCTGGGCTATGAGGTAACGCGTCAAAAGGGATCACACATTCGCGTGACCACTCAGTTGGACGGTGAGAACCACGAAGTCATTCCCGCTCATCAGCCGATCAAAACCGGAACCCTCGCCAGCATCCTCAAGCGAATCGCAGCTCACCACCGACTTTCGGTGGAAGAATTGCTGGAGATGCTTGGATTATATGAGGCACTGATTAAGCGTCGGCTCCGGCGGCCTGCATTCAGCGGAAAACTGAGCATCCCCAAGCAATTAAAATAGTCGTAAAGGAATATTCCATGGCAAATGCAATGCACATCGTGGTTTGCGCGGGGATCGTTCCCGATCCGCTGCAAACGCTGGAACCGATCACCACGCCCACCGGCCCGGGCCTCAAGAACGAGATGGTCCTGCCCGCGGTGCTCGACCCATGGGCGGCGAGCGCGCTCTATGAAGCAGCGGCACTGGCCGCCAAGAACCCCGGCAGCAAGCTCTGGCTGGTTTCACTCGGCCCCAAGGCCAAGCTGCAACAGGTGATGATGACCGTCGCCCAAAAGGTCGCCTTCGAGCTGGTTCCCATCGACGGCCCCATCGGCGGCTTCCCGGACGCGCACTCGACGGCAGCCGTGCTGGCCGAGACCATCGCTTCATTGCCCGGCCTGAACCGTGACAAATTATTGTTGTTCGGCGGCTGGGAGTCGGCGACGCGCGGCGCGGGCGTCACGCTCCAGCTAGTCGGCGAGCGCCTCGGCATCACCGACCAGTTCCAGGGCGTGGACCAGATTGATCTGCGCGACGACGGCAGCTTTGAAGTGCTGGAGCGCGTGGAAGGCGGAAAGCACCAGGTCTCCATCTGCGCCGGAACGCCTGCCGTACTGGGCTGGGCCACAGGCAATCTTGCCGAGCCGAGAAACAATCCGCAGGTCGGCATGGCGAATATGCGCACGATCATGCCCGCCCTCGCCAAGGCCAAAGCCGCCAAGCTCGATGCGAACGGCCTCAGCTACCTCTCGGTGAGCCTGCCCAAACAGCAGCGCACCACGCGCGTGGTGAAAGACATGACCCCGGATCAGATCGCCGCCGAGCTGGCCGAATGGATTGGAGCCGAATAATGGAAAGCATCCTCGTACTCACGCACGCAGACGAAACCGGCTCCGCTCTCACGAAAGCCTCGCTCGAAGCCGTGACGGCTGGCATTGATTTGGCCACGCGCCTCTCCGCCCCGCTCACTATCGGCATTATCGCCGCCGATACAGCAGCATCAGCCAGTTCCCTTCCCTCCAGCGGCGCGCGCCTGCTGGCCGTCTCCGGCGAAGCCTTCGCCCAGGCCCGCTATGCCACCGACGCCGACGCCGCCGAAGCTATCCAGAGAGCAGCCAGCACCACCATCATTCTCGCTCCCGGCTCCTCGCGCTTTACGCGCATCATGGCCGGTGTCGCCCATCGCCTGGGCGGCTTTGTCGATACGCATATCACAGCCCTCGGCGGTACAGAGACCGTCGAAGCCAGCCGCTGGTTCTATCGCCAGCGCATTGAGGCCGTTCTCAGCCGCAGCGCGCGCCCTTGGTTCCTGCTTCTCGATGCGAGCACTCACGCGGCCTTTGCGGGAGAATCCGGCGCGGCGCAAGTCGAAAATATTTCCGTCGAACTCCCCGCGCTGCGCACCACGGTCAGCGGCTTTCGCGCCCCCACACAAGGCGCGCAGACCATCCGTCCCGACGCGAAGCTTCTATTCGTAGCCGGCGCAGGATGGACTAAGAAACAGCCCGACGGCCAGGTGCATGTCGCCGAGGCGGGCGAACTGATTCTCGGCTTCCTGCACGCAACCAACGCGTCGCTGGGCAGCAGCAAATCGCTGGTGGATCAGGGTGGCGAAGGCAACTCCGTGCTGCCTTTCCTAACGCACCTGAATCAGATCGGGCAGACCGGCGCGACGCCGCGCCACGCCAAGGGATTGTCCACCTGCTGCCACGGCGAGGAGCCGCACGTAGTGGGCTGGCGCTTCATCGGCTCGCGCCGCGCCATCAGCCTGGACCCCAACTGCGGCTGGACGCGCGGCAAAGCCGACGTCGTCTATGTCGCCGACGCCTTCCCGGTGATGGCTAAGCTCAACGCGCTGCTGGAAGCGGCGAAGACGTAAATTCCGCCGGGGAAGAGTGTGGCTTCCCACCCTGGATCACCCCACCGACGAAGACCTGTCGTGGGAACCCCGAAGCCACAAAACAAAAACGTGGCGAGGGTGGGGCGCCCATTGTGCGGTTATGCCGTCGTAGACTCCGCGACAAATACCGGCTCGAGCGCGCGCTCGGCGCCGATCCAGTGAATGGCGTGGCTGGGGTGGAGGCGTCTAAACGGCAGCGCTCCGGAAACGGCCAGGACCAGGATAGCCGGCTCGATAGGCTGGCGGTAATCCATCAGCGAGTGAGTGATGTAGTAAGCCAGCGGAAAGACGGCGATAAGGATCACGTAGGGCAGAGCGGCGGCACGGTTGCGGCGCCATAGGCGGAGGACTCCGCGCAGCATTAAAAATGAAATGCAGCAAACGTAAAAGATATTTCCCGGCTCGTAGGGCTGCTCCTTTAATTCCTGCGCGGAGAGGCTCCAGAAACCCGTCCAATAATAAAAAGCACGGCGCATTGTTTTACGAATGATAAACTCCGGATGCTGTTGGATATAATTTACGGCTAAGTCATGCTTTTCCTTGAGAAAGCCTGCTTCGCCCATGGAGAGCCACTTCTGCATCTCCGCCGGATTGGCGTCGGGATGCGCGAAACTCGGATCGAGGGAAGCATCGCCGGAGTTATCGTCGTAAACCTCCAGCCAGAAGTTATCGCGCACCGGGCAGAGAATGCCCAGGGCGCGGTAGTTACGCACCGTCCAGGGAGTTAAGACAACGATAGCGGCAACTGCAGTAAGCGTGCCGTTCATCAGCCAGCGGCGGCTGACGCGGCGCGCCTTCCAAATCGCCGCCAGGAGCAGAAACGGCAACAGGGAGAGTATAGCGGGGTTGGAGAGTGCGGTGAGGCCGAAGAGCGCTCCCCATCCCAGCCATGCGAGGGGCTTGACGGAGTAGTGAATGCGCTGCGCGATGCAGAAGCAGGTGGTAAAGAGCAGGCCGGTCAGCGCATACTCCCAGACGCGGCCGGCGGAGAAGTAAATGGCGAAGGGATACAAAGCCCATATCCAGGCGGCTATCTTGGCCGCGCGCGCGCCCAGGGAGTATTTCGCGCTGTAGTAAATGGGGATGCAAGTGATCGCACTGAGCAGGCTATTGATGGAGAGGATGACGAATCCCGAAGAGAGCGAGTAAATGCCGAAGAGCCGGAAGACTCCGGCCAGGAGGAAGGGATAGAGCGGCGGCTGCATCGCTGTGGGTCCGCTCCATGGATAGTAAGGCGAGCTGAATCCATGGCCGCTGGCCAGCGCGCGCGCAATCCAGCCCATCTCCCAGCCAAACTGCGCATGGGATAAGTATTCTTCCGCGAAGGGCAGGCCGCGATAGATAAAAAAGACCACCACCATGCGGATGGCCAGGGCTACAAGAATAATGACAGGCAGCAAACGGCGGCTTGAACCTGCGTCTTCCGTGCGCAGGGTGTGACCGGTAGAACTCGTCATGGTTTAATGTTCTCCCTTGATTTCCTGCTCGATTGGAAGATCAGAAACCGGCGCCGTACCGAAGTCATGCGGGAGAACAACTTTTCTTCCTGATGGATTGAAGATGGGAGCGTGGATCCATCCCATCCGATGCGCGACAAAAGCGGCTGTTGTGCTAGTTACACCCAAACCATACTTCACACTCCGCCTGAAATTGATGGAAGACGCCTCCGCAAAATAACGTGTCGGGCAGGAGATTTCTCCAATCTGAAAGCCGAACATCACCGCCTGGGCTATCATCTGGTTATCAAAAACAAAGTCATCGGAGTTTTCCAGCAGCGGCAAAGTCTCCAGCAATTTCCGCGAAAAAGCCCTGAATCCAGTATGGTATTCCGAAAGTTTTACGCCAAGCAACAAGTTCTGCACCGCCGTCAGGATCCGGTTGGCAATGTATTTATAGACCGGCATCCCGCCCTTCAGCGCCCCCGTTCCCAGGATGCGAGAGCCAAGCGCCATGTCATAGGCTCCGCTGGCCACCATGCCCGCCAGCGCGGGAACCAGGGTCGGCGTGTATTGGTAATCGGGATGGAGCATCACCACGATGTCGGCGCCGGCGGCCAGAGCCTCGCGATAACAGGTCTGCTGATTGCGCCCATAGCCGTAATTGGCATCATGAACAAACGTGCGCACACCTAGCTTTTCGGAAAGCGATGCGGTGTGGTCGCTGCTGCCATCGTCCACCAGAATCCGGATGTCCACAACATCGGACAGCTCGCGGACAGTCTGCTCCAGGGTTCGCTCGGCGTTGTAGGCCGGCATCACAACCGCAATACGCTTTCCGTTGATCAAGGACTCTTCTCCTGAATGCCCTCTTTTTGGTTCATCGAATTGCAGACAGGGGAAGGTACAGCGCAAGCCGTTCCATTCACACAGATGCCGTCATAGCCCTCAAGGACTCCGAAAAATCAATTGCCGTTTCCCCGGCTTATTTCTTAGACGGGAAATGCGGAGAGCAGAGTACAGGGCGTCCGCTGAGCATGCTGGCTGGATCGAATGTGTTCTCGGCTACTTCCATGATTTTACCCTATCGTCCGGTTCTCGACCAGAACTTCGCCATCAGCGCCCCATTCGCCGTGGTCTTCCGCGGACAGAAGACCGCTCCGCAAGCGGCTACGGCCATTCTTCTCCGTCAAATCGCATGTGGTAGTTTGGATGTGGGGGAACTATCCGCGCTATGCCATCGATTTCATCGTTTATCAAGCACCATTATCGCCACTTCAACGCCGCTACGCTGGTGGATGCCGCTGAAGCCTACAACGCACTGCTGGCCTCCGGCGGCAAGATGTTCGTCACCATCGGCGGCGCCATGAGCACGGCGGAGCTGGGGCTTTCGCTGGCGGAGATGATTCGTCAGGAGAAGATTCACGGCATCTGCTGCACGGGGGCGAATCTGGAGGAGGATGTCTTCAATCTGGTTGCACACGACTTTTACGAGCGCGTGCCGCACTACCGCGATCTGACGCCGGCCGACGAGGCTAAGTTGTTGAGCCGGCACATGAACCGCGTCACCGACACCTGCATCCCGGAGATGGAGGCGATGCGGCGCATTGAGAACGAAGTGCTGAAGGAGTGGGTGCGCGCCGACCAGGCGGGGGAGCGTTTCTTTCCTCATCAATTCATGTACAAGATTCTCCTCTCCGGCGATCTGAAGGCGTCGTATCAGATAGATCCTAAAGATAGTTGGCTGCTGGCCGCAGCGGAAAAGAACCTGCCCATTTTTGTCCCCGGCTGGGAGGATTCGACGCTGGGTAACATGTACGCCGGCCACTGCATCAGCAGCGACGTGAAAAACGTCCACACCGTTCGAACCGGCATCGAGTACATGATGGAACTGGCCGAGTGGTACACCAAGACGACAGCGGAAACGCCGCTGGGCTTCTTCCAGATCGCGGGAGGCATCGCCGGCGACTTTCCCATCTGCGTGGTGCCGATGCTGCATCAGGACTTGCAGCGCGAGCACGTGCCGCTCTGGGCGTACTTCTGCCAGATCAGTGATTCCACAACCAGTTACGGATCCTACTCCGGCGCCGTTCCGAACGAGAAGATCACCTGGGGCAAGCTCGGCGAGGCGACGCCCAAGTTCATTATCGAGTCGGACGCCTCCATCGTCGCGCCGCTGCTCTTTGCCTACGTTCTGGGCTGGTAGAGTTCGACAATCCCCGGTCTCAGAATTGAGACCGGGGGCACACGTGGACGTGTCTGAATTCTCAGACGCGAGGAGTCAAATCATTTAGATTGATATGCGCCGGCCTGACCGATTGCCCGTGCCATGCTTGTACAATTCTGGCATGCAACGAAAAGCCTCCTTACTGCTTCTTCCCACGCTTGTCTTTGCAGCCTGTACTGGCTCGGCTCTGTTTGCGCAGAGTCCGCTGCCGGCCACCTCAGCGGAAGACCGTGCCCTGGCACGCGAGATTTTCAAAGAACTGATCGAGATCAATACTACGGACACGCCGCTGGGAACCGTGTCCACTGCAACCGCGGCCATGCAGAGACGCTTTCTAGACGCGGGATTTCCCGCCGAAGACGTTCGTCTGCTGGGACCGAATGCACGCAAACAAAATCTAGTCGTCAGGCTGCGGGCGGCTGATCCCACAACGCAAAAGCCGGTTCTCTTCCTCTGCCACATGGACGTGGTCCAGGCTCTACGTTCCGACTGGTCCACCGACCCCTTCCAGTTTGTGGAGAAGGACGGCTACTACTACGGGCGGGGCACGCAAGACATGAAGGAATCTGATGCGGCGCTGGTGGCCACCTTCCTTCGCCTGCACCGGGAGGGATATAGGCCCCGTCGCGACCTGATTCTGGCGCTGACAGCCGACGAGGAGGGCGGTCAGTTTAACGGAGCCGCGTGGCTTGTGCGGGAGCATCGAGAACTGGTGGACGCGGCCTACGTGATCAATCCAGACGCGGGCGGCGTGGAACTGGACCACGGGCGCGTGGTG
>CAZQRX010000017.1:0-39985 GCA_964595845.1 uncultured Occallatibacter sp.
GCTTGGCGGTTACAGGCAATGACTCGCCCGTCAATGCGGATTGATCTACCTCGATTGGGTCGCCATCGAGCAAGCGCGCGTCAGCCGGTACGATGTCGCCCAGCCGCAGTCGGACAACATCCCCAGGCACAAGTTCACTTGCTTTGGGGTTCTGCCACTTGCCGTCTCGCTTGACTTTGGCCAGGATTGCCAGGCGGGCCTTCAAAGCTGCGATGGCGTTACCGGCCTGGTGCTCTTCCCAGAATCCGACTACAGCATTTGAACAAAGAAGTAGCAGGATGATGAAGAAATCCAGCCAATGCTGAACCAGCGCCGACAAGATCACGGCGCCCTCAATCATCCACGGTATGGGTCCCCAGAAATAGGAGAGAAACTTCAAGAACTGATTGCTCTTCTTCTCGGCGATCTCGTTGAGTCCGTATTGAGTCAGCCGTTTCGCAGCCTCGGGCTGGCTCAGGCCGTCTGGAGAGGAACCAAGTTTCTTCTGCAACTCCGGCATCGGAAGGGTCTTAAGATCGTCCTTGGACGCCGGTTTGGAGTCCTGCTTTAATTCAGGCTTCAACTCGGGCTTCTCTGCAATCGCTGTCACCATGGATGTTCTCCTTGTTCTTGCTCCAGCCAGCCAGCGCGCTTCAGGGGGAGGCTTAGAAGGCCGTTGAATGGTGGAGATGTACTACCGGTCCTGCGCCCGAGCGTTGGAACGTGACACCGATATGACGGACCAAACAGAAGAACGATGCTTCGACGAGCGAGTCACTTCGAAAAGATATTGTGATCACTGTCGTACCGTTGTTCAGTTTTCGTCGATTTCTCCGCGGTTTTATCAGCCATGCGTTCAATCCTTTTCTCAGCAATTGCGTCCGAGATCGTTTCGTCTTCTAGTTCCGTAGCTTTTGAGTTTTCAAATTGTTCCGGCATGGCGTTTTTCTCCTGTTGTCATCATGAACCCTCACTCGCTCAAATTGTGTTCTCTTTTGCTCTCATGGTTGACTACCACCACTCCATGGCGCGGCCTGCCCCAGTCTTAACGCCGCTTTCAGGCTTGGCTGAGCGGAGAAGCGGGGGCTTGGCGCTCAAGTGCATTGTAGTAGGGCAATTCGTAGACTGTACGATTTTCTTAAATCGTGTGTTGCGAACCATTTAGCCGATCTCTGGTGTCCGGAGGGGGACTTGGATTGCCGGTTCGTATTGATTCTAAACAAGTTATTAAAAATATTAGGCGCATTAAACAGTCAAAACACTGGAAACGCGGCTCTTGAGTACGCTACAAGTACACGAGATTAGCCAAGATCACTGGGGCACCGCCAATTCTCATCTTACTTCGCGGTAGTTACTTTACGAAACTGGATTCAGTCCCGGCGCGAACAGCTTGTTGAAACCCGCTCCACTCGCAGGAAAAATCCGCTTGACTGCATCCGGGCACAAAGACGGGGAGGCGCTCAGGCGGCTCATGAAGGCTGAGCGGCGCGGCAGTGCGCATTTGATCGAGAGTCTGTGCTGTATAGAATGTGCGCACCGAATATTTCTTCGAACCGCGTCTCTTCCATAACTCAAAGACCAGCGCGCCGCCGGGCGGTGTATCGTTACGGCGACCATCCACGATCCAATTAAGCCCCAGGGTTCCGGCGATGTTCGAGAGATTCGTGTCGTGGCCGACCAGGATCAGCACTCGGTCACCGGGCCTGGTCAACACGTCGACAACGGGCTTTGCTTCCACAGCCTGCCGCATCGAGTCGAGAATATGAGCGAGCAGGTTGGAAGATTGGATGCGCGCAATGGTTGGAGTGCGCCGTTCGATCTCTTCGCTGGCCGCGTGCAGTTGCAGCAATTCGCGTAGCTTGGCCAGGTCCACGCGCCCCCAGCCCACGTTTGCCGCATCCATGCCTTCGGCGTATTCGAGCAAAAGATTTTCGGTCATCGAAGAAGCGAGGCTGAGCGGTGTGCGCAGATCGACCAGGTGATCGCCTGTTCCCGGCGCGATTGATGACGGGAGATCAAAAAGCGAGCGCGGCGCGGGCTTGCCCTTGCAGTTTGCTTGCGGATTGCATCCTTGTAAGACCTCTTCCAATGCTAGCAATTGCGGCCGGTAGGCCTCGGTAAGCCCTTGCGGATTGCCGCCGATGCGTCCGGAGATGGCGGCCGTAGCCAGCAGCTTGTCGGCCTGAACGACACCGGCACTCAATGAATGAAAGAGAGGATCGGGAGTTCCTTCTGGTTTTGCGCTGACTTCGAGCGCACAGCCTGGAACGAGGCCCGCAGCTAGAGCCTTGCCCGTCTCGCGGGTGCGCTGGTCGGAGTCGGCGACAATCTTGATCTTCGACGCATCCTCGCAGCCGCTGGGCGCAAGCAATCCCTGCGCCGCCAGCAACTCGCGGTCGTATGCACCGAAGAGCTTCATCAACTGAGCGCCGTGCTCGGTCAGATAGCCAGGAGGAACGCTCCACGCAGGCCAGGGTTCGCGGGAGTACTGATTGAGCTGGTCGAGCTTACCTGTGGGAGAACGCACGCCATGGCGGCTGACGATTACTACAAATTTCAGCTCCTCATCCGGCGTCTTCGCGGCTATCTGTGCTTGCAGAGTGCAAATAGCGCCTGAAACAAGGCACAACGCAAAAGTCAAGATACCGCTGAGGCAGCGATTCTTCATCGGGAGATTCCGTTCTTGACGGTTGCATAGACTCTAATCTCCGACAGACTCCGATTCGCGCCGGGTACAGCGAGATAGAGCAAATTCTGCGCTGGAACAAAGAGCGCTGTTTTGGCTCCGACCGCGGTAGGCATCGCTCCGAGAGCATGCAGGCTCTTCGCATCATCCACTTGAAAGGCATCCACCTCGCCGACGCCGCTGATCAGATAAACGCGGCCGAGCGCTGGATCGTAGAAGAGATCGTCGGCGCCCTCCGCCGCCGGAAGAGCCGCCACTTCTTTTCCTGTCGCTGCATCCAGGGCAATCAGCATTCCCGGCTTGCGGCAGGCCACAAAAAGCAGTTGATCTTTGCGGTCGAAAGCCAAAGGCACATTGTCGGCGGCCTTGGTCAGCTTCCAATGCGCGGTGATGGCTTTAGTATTCGCGCCGATCACCACGACCTCATTCGATTCGGCAACATTGACTAAGACGCGCTGGCTTGCCGGATCGATCTCCAGTGCCTCAGGGTGCGTCGCGACCGCGAGGTTTGCAAGCAGGCGAAAGCGCCGCGTATCGATCACGGCAACCATAGCCGGAGTTGCGGCTTCGCCCGTTCCGTGGCCCACAAAGAGCAAATGATGCGCATCGTCGTAGACCATATCATCGGAATCATCCGAGAGCTTGATGGTTCCCGCGAGCTCAAGCGGCGTTCCCTTGTAAACTCTGAGTTCGCCCAGAGTTCCATCGGCCACATAAAGGCTGCCGGTCGCGGCAACCCAGGCCAGACCATGCGGCTTGCCGAGGCCTGTGATGCTCTGTGCAACCTTGTCCGTCTTCAGATCGATGACTTCAACCGCATGAACACCCGTTGCGGCAATAAATAGCCGGCTACCCGCTTCATCGATGGCCAGGTGATCGAATTTAGTTGAAACTCCCGGCAGTGGAATCGTCCGGCTGAGAACTAGCGGCTGCGTGGATTGCGCATGGGAGACGACAAAGCTAAGAACAAGGCACAGCGCAAAGAGTGTTTTCATTTCCCATCCAAAATCAAAATGGTAAAGCGAGCGGGCGTCCTCAGAGGATCGGAACGCCCGCTGGTTCGTTGACTTATCTCTTTGCGCCAGAAGTCCAGCGCAGGCTTGCACTATAGGTTGGCTTATAGTACTCGCGCTGCGTCATGTACTCCGAGCTGCCATTATAAAAGCCGAAGACTTCGTTGTTGAGGTTGAGGCCATTCAGCTCCACCTTCAAGCTGTGATAGAGCCTCACGCTTGCCTGTGCGTCGATCTGCAAGTGCGGATAGAAGTAGTTGTCGCCGAAAGGTCCGTTCAACGGTCCAAGCGAGTTCTCGCCGCTTCCCACAGGCAGATTGTTGATGTACTGATAGGCGTAAATGTTGGCGCCGTTGTAACTGACACCCAGGTGAGCGGAGTAGCGTTTGTATTCGTAAGAGGGCTCAATGTTGTACGAGTTTTTCGCCTGACCGACGAGCGCTGGAGTATCCGTGCGTCCCGGAACGCCCTCGGTGTCAGAGGTTGTGAAGGTGTAATTCACATTGATCCCCAATCCGCTGAAACCGCCCGGCAATTTGGAAAACTGCTGCTGCCAGTCGATCTCCGCTCCGGAGACATGCGCGCCGCTTCCGTTCACGTTCTGCGATTGAATATCTATCGCTTGTCCGGAGGTTCCGGCGTACGGCGAGGTTGCGGGAATCTGCGTATATTGCGCGAAGATCGGATTGCTGAGCTGTTTATAGAAGAAGCCACCCTCCAGCAATCCAAGCGGTTTGAATTGATGCTCGAAGAGCAGATCGAAGTCATTGGCGTGCGTTGGCAATAGATTTGGGTTGCCAACAGTGATGGCCGGATTGCCGCCGTCGTTGATGCTGACGTAAGGAATCAGATCGTAGGGATTGGGGCGGGAGATGCCGCGCGCATAAACGGCGCGAATATTCGTCGAGTTCGAGAATGTATAACGCGCTTGAACACTGGGCAGCGGATCCCAATAGCTGCCGTTTGTCGTAACGGTTGTGTCGGAAATCCAATTTTGATTCGCATCCTGATTGACCATATATCCCAGAGTCCGCAGCGTGGTTGCCTCGATGCGCAGGCCCGTCTGAAGCCGGAAGCGATCCCAGTTAATGGTGTTCATTACGTAACCAGCGGAGACGCGCTCCACCAGGTTGAAGTTGGCGGGATCGGAGCTGAAGTGAGTGTCGTTCACATCCAGAGAAAAGAGATTCTGATTGGCCAGATAATATGTGTTGAGGCTGTCCCAGCTGGTCACCGGTCCCATGTGATAATTGCCGCCATAGTAGCCGGTATCGTTGAATCCGTTCTGGAACTGATCGGCGGTTGCGGAGCCGTTATAGTCGTAACTAGGCGTCCAGGCATATTGGAACTTGTGAGCGTTGCGGAGTTCGCCGCCGAACTCCAGTGTGGCCGAATGCGAGCCCACATGATAGTTCATCCCCACGCTGCCCCACTCCTGCAGATTCAATTGAACTCCCTGGCCGGTGGTGGTGATGAATTCGCTTATCGTGTAATTCGAAAGCGTAAAGGTGTCGTCCGCGGGAGTGGCATTCGGCTGCATGCAGGCAGAAGACCACTGTGGCAGATAAATGCTCTTGGAACTTGTACCGATATAGTTGCAGTTTGCAATGTCATACTTCTTCAGCGCCTTGGCGGTCGACCACTTGACCTCCGGATTTCCGCCGGCATTCAGTTCGCGCGAGCGCGAGACTGCCGAACCCCATTGCACCCAGAACTTGTTGTAAATGTGGCTTCCATCAACGGATAGGCTGCCGATGGCAAAATCCGGCTTGCGGCTCGACTCATAATACTTCGGCTTGTCGTTGGTGTTGATGCCGTAGTACCACTTGTCGCCCCAGTCCTTGAAATCCGAAAGCAAAAGATGCGCCGCCAGCGTTGAGTGTTCATTGACCTTGTAATCCGCGCCCAGCGTCGCGCCATAACGCAGCCGCTTGTAGCGATAATCGCGCAGCGTAACGCCGTCATAATATGGATTAGCACTGCCATCGGGATTCACATCCGGCGCTGGCTCAATGTCGTTGATCCCGCGCCCGTTGTAATCGTACTCAGCGCCCATGATCAATCCCCAGCGCTTGTTGGCGCCAAAGCGCTTGCCCAGCGTCGTATCCACCTTTCCAACGTAACGGGTATTTTCAATCGGCGTATAGCCAAGCGATGCGCCCACGTCGATGGTCGGTGCTTCGCCGGCCATTTTAGTCACAAGGTTCACAGAGCCGCCGATGCCATCCGCGTCCTGATTGGCGGAAAGCGTCTTGTTCAGCTCAATCGACTGAATCATGTCGGACGGAATCGTAGCCAGGTTGACCTGGCGGATGGCCGACTCAGGTGATGGTACCGTTACACCGTCGATCGTCAAATTGGTAAAGCGCGGATCCAGGCCGCGCACCTGAACATAAACTCCTTCGCCCTCATCGCGCTGCAAAGTGACTCCGGGCATACGCCCGACCGCATCGGCAACATTGGCGTTTGGCAATGCAATGATCTCGCTCTCCGGCATCACCTGCACAATGTTTGGCGCTTCCATTTCTTCATTGATCGCCTGCAACTGGTTCTGTCCGGTTTCGGCAGAGACCATTACCTGCTCGTTGCCCGCGGCCACGGCCAGGGAAATATCCATATGGAGGGTCTGTCCCACAACGATCGTAACGTTCTTCGTCGATGCTATGAATCCCGTGCTGGTGACCTGCAAGATATATGCACCCGCGGGAACCGCCGAGAATGTGAAATCCCCCAGCGAATCTGTTGTCGTGGACAAACCCGATGGGGCGAGTTGAACAACAGCATTCTGAATGATAGCGCCGGTCGTGTCCGTGACACGCCCGGAAACTGCGCCCATGGTTGATTGTGCAAATCCAGACTGCGCGGCGATCAGCAGCAACAGGAACGATAAGAACTGCAAGCGCTTCATCGATGGTCTCCTGCACAGCCAGAGGTTTTCTTGCGCACAAACATGGATCGACTCTGGCTGGCTACAGACTGGACATTAGGCTGCTTTGTTAAACGCTTGTTAACAGCGCGGTGAATAATTCCTAAGGTTGAGAGACGATTTTCCGCGCAGATGAATGTGCTGTGAATTTGTTCCCGCAGTTGCTTCATTCGCTCAACCACACGTTTAGGCTGAAGAATACGGACTATGCGCATCCTCATCATCGAAGACGAACCGCGAATGCTGGAGTTGCTCTGTAAGGGGCTCTACGAGAGCGGTTTTACTGTTATGACAGCGGCGGATGGCGAGATCGGGCTGGAGATGGCCACGACGCACGAGCTGGATGCGATCGTGCTGGACATCGGGCTGCCTAAGATGAATGGCTATACCCTGATGCAGGCATTGCGCGAGCGCGGAAGCAGGACGCCGCTGTTGATGCTGACCGCCCGCGATACCGAGGATGAGATTATTCACGGCCTCGATGTCGGCGCGGACGACTATCTGACCAAGCCATTCTCCTTTCCTGAACTGGTGGCGCGCCTGCAATCCATCACACGGCAGCGCAAACGAGTGGAAGATATTGTTTATGCCGGCGACCTTGTAATCGATCCGATTCGGCGCACCGTCTCGCGCCAAGGCGATGTGATCGAGCTGACGCGCCTCGAATTTCAACTGCTCTCGCGTTTGGTGCAGAGCATGGACCAGTGCGTTCCTCGCCAGTCGCTGATGGAGTCTCTCTGGGGCAAGGGGCATGAGGTTGGGTCAACCGCTCTCGACGTACTGATGAATGCCCTGCGCGCCAAGATCGACGCGACTCACAGCAAAAAGCAAATCGTCACTGTGCGCGGCGCGGGTTATCTCTTCAAGCGCTTCCGCTATGCCGGACAGGAGGAGCGATGAGATCCTTGCCCATCCGCGTGCGCCTCACACTCTGGTACTCGCTGGCTGTCGCAGTTACCATGTTTACAATCGGCTTCGCAGCCCTGTGGATGGTGCATCGCACCATCGACGATCTGGAAAACGAGGAACTGCAACAGCGCGTCCGCAGCGTACGCCGCTTTGTCGAGAGCCGGCCGCCGGGCGAATCGGCCGACGAATTGCGTACGGCCATCACCGCAGCTTACAACGTCAGCCACGGCAACAAATGGCTGCAAGTGATCGACGAAAACGGCAACTGGATCTATCGCTCGCCGCACGTCGCCGCCGCCTACCCAACGCTTGCGCTGCCCCAGCAAGCTCCGCAGAATGGCCGTTACTTCACCTATACTGCCGAGTCTATCTCCGTCCGCGCTCTGATCGAAATCATTGAAGTTCATGGCCTTCGCTACACCGTTCAAACCGGCCTGACTCTCACCAAGACCATGGCCGTTTTGTCGAACTTCCGTTTGCAGCTTTTTCTGCTCGTCACTGTCGGCCTCATCGTCTCCTCGCTCGCCGGCCACTTCATGAGCCGCAAGGCGCTGGTGCCGGTGGCCGCTTTGGCCTACGAAGCGCGCCGCATCAATGACCGCAACCTCGACATCCGCCTGCCCGTGCCCAGTGCAAAGGACGAGATCTCCGATCTATCCCGCACCCTTAATCAGATGCTTGAACGCATAGACAAAGCCTTCACCAGCGTGCGCACCTTCACCGGCAACGCCTCCCACGAACTGCGAACGCCCATCTCGCTGCTGCGCACCGAGATTGAAGTTGCACTGATGCGTCCGCGTGAAGCCGATGAATACCGCGCCGTTCTCGGCCGCTTGCACGATGAAACCGTGCTCATGACCAATTTGATCGAGAATCTTTTATCGCTGGCGCGTGCCGATGGCGGTGCGGAGGCCATCTCTCTGACGCCCATCCGGATCGGATATCTCTTCCGGCTCACATCCAAACGATGGAAAAGCTCAATGGATCGGGCAATGCTAGACTTTACGGTCGATTGCCCAAAACCGGAACTTGTCTTGTTGGCAGACGAACAAGCCATTTTGCGCTTGCTCTCAATTCTACTCGACAATGCGAGCAAATACACACCTCCCGGAGGAGCGGTAACGTTGAGTGCCGCGGACGATGGGGAGCGCATTGCCCTCTCCGTTCGCGACACGGGCATTGGAATAGCCCCCGAGCACAGTTTACGCATATTCGACCGCTTCTATCGTGCAACTCCAGCCAAGGGAAATGTTCCTGTAGGCTCGGGCCTGGGGCTTGCTCTCGCCAAGTGGATTGCGGAGCGCCACGGCACTGTGTTGAAGGTTGAGAGCGAACCTGGAAGCGGAAGTTGCTTTTCATTTTCGCTAAAGAGAATTTCGACTGCTCTTCCAGTCAACGATGAGAACCTTCTATCCACTTTATTTACAATTGTTTAACTAGCACTCTAGTACGCCACAAGTACAGACGCAGCTCCAATAATCCGCTAAATATAACGGTATCAATTAGATAGCTTGGTGCCCGGAGGGGGACTTGAACCCCCACGTCCGATTAGGGACTGCGGATTTTAAGTCCGCTGCGTCTGCCAATTTCGCCATCCGGGCTAAGGAACGGACGAACCAGGGGCGCTTTGTGTGATCCGCCTCGTTACATCGTTCCGTTCATACTCCACCTCCTTGAATTCTAACTGTAAAGACACTGGAGGAGACAGAAAGAAGGCATTCTCCGCCTGTTGCCCTTTGCAGGCGCGGCGCTTGCCGGTGATTGCTACCGGGAGAATCCACGGCTCTGGCGGGTATATTGACTCAGAGCTTCCATCCGATACCCGGTGCGCAGGAAAAGCCGGCGGGATTAGACTTACCACGGAGGGATTTCATGAACAGGCTGACGCTTGGCTCTGGAATGATCGCTATGCTGGTCACGCTCGCATCTCCTATAGTTTTCCCGCAGTTTGCGCAACCGAATGTCACGTCGCCACCGGAGAGTGCTTTTTCTATTCCCCTTGCGCAACTGATCCAGCCGGAGGCTCTCAACCGTATGTTGCAGGCGGGCGGGGCTGAAAAACCCCTGGTGCTGCAAGTCGGCTCCCATATTCTTTTCGCGGAGGCTCATCCACCTGGAGCTGAATACGCGGGGCCGGGTTCTCAGCCGGCAGGAATTCAACTGCTGCAAAACCGCGTGAACGCCCTTTCACGGAAGAAACTCATCGTGCTCTATTGCGGGTGCTGCCCGTGGAATCGCTGCCCGAACGTAGGGCCGGCATTCGCCAAGTTGCGGGAGATGGGCTTTAACAGCGTGAAGGTGCTCTATCTCGCCGATAACTTTGGAACGAACTGGGTGGAAAAGGGCTACGCGGTTGAGAAGGGACGCTGACATCCTCCAAACGACAGCCATGAGAACGCTGGCGGCTGGGCCGCGCCGTTGGTCGCTGGCCTGCCTGCTGGTGTGCTTTTGCCTTGCCGGCAGCACGGCTAGCGCGACTGAATCGCTCCTCCAAAAACAGGCGCCGGAGATCGTCCTCAAGGATTTGAACGGCAAGAGAGTGGACCTTCATGCCTACCGCGGCAAGGTTGTGCTGCTGAACTTCTGGGCAACCTGGTGCGCCCCTTGCCAGATTGAGATGCCGCGCTTTGTTGCGTGGCAAACAGAGTATCGTCCTCGCGGCCTGCGGATCATCGGCATCTCCATGGATGATGATCCGGAACTGGCGCGCGAACTGTATAAGAGGTTGCGCTTGAATTACCCGGTCATGATGGGCAATGAGAAGGTCGGAGAGTTTTACGGCGGAGTTCTCGGGCTGCCGGTCACGTTTCTCATCGACAGCCATGGCGAAGTCCGCGCGCAGTTTCAGGGCGAGACGGATATGAACGCCATGGAAGAGCAGTTGAAGGCGCTTCTCCTCCACCCTTGAGGGGGTGGGCCGATCCGTCCCCGCCGGACGCGGACGAATCCGGCCATCGCCTACTGTGCCCTGCGGTATTGGATGGTCTCGCCCTCCAGCCGGTACTCGGCCGAGCAGGAGTCGCCTCCGCAGATCATCGCATCGCCGCCGCACAGTTGGCGGCGCGTAATCAGTCCGATGGTTCCGCAACGCGGGCAGGAGAGGACGGCCACGAACGCCCTTTGCGCATGGCCCAACTGCGCATGGTTTTCCAGCATGAAAACCGTTCCGGGGTCCATTTTTTCGGGAATCCATTCTTCCAGAAACTGCAAATCGGCTGACATAGCGCCCTCCGGTCGGTTGAGGAACCAAGGCTGCGCCGAATCGTCCCGGCCGGCCCTGTTGTGCAACAACAGCAGGCTGCGAATGGCATCGCGGAGGCTGAGGATGCCTCCAATTCAAAACAGTGTCGCTGGCCGCGAGCCGGCAAGTCAACCGGGAAATGTCCGCGGGACGTATCGTTGCAGGTTCCTCCGGCGTGAAAAGACGCCCGTTCATCATTTATTAACGGGCGGCGCCTTGACCTGTGCGCCGGCCACTGCGTCGATAGCCCTGTAGGTTTCCATGTTGCGCAGGATGCTCTCGACGTACCCGCGCGTCTCGGTGAAGGGGATGGATTCGACAAACTCGTCGATCCCCTGATAGGGTCCTGCGGCCTGCCAGTCTTCCACGCGGCTGTCGCCGGCATCGTATGCGGCCAGCGCGTACTCGGTTACACCTCCGAATTTGTCCAGTGTCTGGCGAAGGTAGCGGGTTCCAAGACGGATATTGGTGGCTGGGTCGAAGAGTTGAAAGCTCTGAAAATTGCTCATGCCCTCCTGGCGCGCCAGCGTTTTGCCAACCGAAGGCAGCAACTGCATCAGCCCGTAGGCATTGGCCTTAGAGACGGCCGAGGGGTTGAACTCCGACTCCTGGCGAATCTGCGCGGCGACCAAATACGGGTCCAGATTATTTTTGGCCGACTCGGCTTTGATCGTTTCCCACCACGGCTCGGGGAAGAGGATGCGCCAGTAAGCCATCGGAATGGACTTGATGGAGGCGGAGGCGGCGTAGGGCAGCGCCCGCTTGATCGCGCGCAGGGCGTGAAAGGCCTCGCCATAGGATGCATATATCTGCGCTTCGGCCAGCGCGCTCCAGGAGGCGGAATCCGGGTCGGCGGCTATCTCCTGGGGGATGTAGTCGTTCAAGCCCGCGTTGGCCAGCAGGCGCGCCTTGGCCAGGTGCGGGCTGTCGGTGGGAAAGCTATCCATGAGCGAAGATGCGGGCGGAGGCTGGAAGCTGTCGAGTTGCGGCTGCGGGCCGGTCTGCGCCACCGCGGGGGCATTGCCCAGGGCGGCCAGCCGCTGGCGCGCCATCTGCGCATAAAAGAAGTGCTGGTAAGCGCGAATGATGGCTCGATAGTTGGCCGCAGCCTGAGCCAACTTGTGCTCCTGCGTTTCATACAGGCGTCCGCGCCAATACAGTGCGTTCACCGCCTCCGGGGCAGTGGGATAGAGGCGAATCTGCTCGTCGAAGAGACGCGCCGCGTCGGTGTAGAGCCCTTGCCGGTAAGTGAGCCAGGCGGCCTTCCAGTGCGCGGCGGAAGCGTGGTTGCTCGAGGGAAAGTGGGTGGCCAGATCGCTGTAATACTCGACCGCTGCCGGATATTCGCGGCGCAGCAGATACGTATTGCCGCTGTCGTAGAGCGCCTCGGCCAGCCAGGGACTCTGCGGGAAGCGCGACTGCATTTCCGCCACAAAGCGCCGCTGATCGTCCAGATCGCCGCGGTTTCGGGCCAGTTCCATCAACAAATACAGACGCCGCGCGCCGTTTTCGTCCGGTGTGTCGGGCAGCGCTTCGGCCTCGGCCGTCGACAGCAGCTTCAGCTTCAGATCGCAGGCCGCCGCGGCCACGGCAAAGCTGGCGCGGCTGGTGGCGTCGAGGCTTGCATGGCGCGCCAGCGCGCGGTATTGCTCGCCTGCCTCCTGATAATGGCCGGCGTTGTAGTAGGCGTCGCCCAGCGAGCGCAACTCCGCGATGGTCAGGCTGCTCTCCGCGCCCATGGCGGTGAGTTTTGCCCGCGCAATCTCCGCCTCGGAGGCCAGCGGATGAGCCAGCAGCAACTGCTTGAAGAGGCTCCCGGCCTGCTGCTCCCGGCCCAGTGTGAATGCGACCTCGGCCTGCGCAAGCTGATAGCCGGGGCGGTTGGCGGCCTCTGTTCCGGCGGCGGCGGTGAGTACGCGTTCGGCGTCCGCAGCGTCCTTCATCGCCAGCAGCGTGTTGGCTTCCAGCTCCGGCGCCTGGGCAACGAAGATGCTCTCCGGATAGCGTTCGGCAAAGCCCTTCAGCAACCCTTCTGCTGTCTCCTCATTGCCCACCTCGTGGTTGGCGCGCGCGTTCAGAAAATCGGCGTAGTCGGCCAGCTCCGCGCCCGCCTTCCGAGCCAGGCGAAAATCTTCAATCGCCTCCCCGTAGCGCTTGTCTTGCAAGTAAGCGTGGCCCAGCGCAAGATAAGCCGCCGCCGCCGCCTCGCCAGTGTGATGCTGCGCGTACCTGGTCACGCCCGCATACGCTGCCGACGTGCGCATTGTCGCCAATTGCTGGGCCATGGGACGCAGTTCGGTCGAGGCTACAAAGGCCAGCTTGATCCGCGCCGTATGCGCGCGACGTGCCGCCCGGACCTTGGGGCTGACGGGCTTCTTTGCAGCCTTGCCAGCCTTGGACGCGGGCTTCGCGGACTTCTTCGCCGTCGCGCTGGCGGGCTTGGCGGCGGTAGCGCCTGCCGGATTTTTCACCATCGGCGACGGCTTCTGGGCTGCTTTCTGGACCGGCTTCTTCGCCGTCTGCGCAGGCTTCTTCGCCGGGGTGGTAGCGGAGCTGGCCGGCGCGGTTGCCGAGCCGCCGGAGGATTGCCCCGCAAAAGGCAGCACCATCAACAGCGTGGATAGCAGAATAGCAAGGCAGCGGGAAGCCAGCCGCGAAACGAAAGTTGGGGAAGATGAAACCGTCATTCTTCCACTTTAAGCTGCTTTCGCGCCGGGTGCGGCCAACGGGAACCACTGGCGTTACCGTAATGGGCGCAGAATGGGATGGCTCTGCCGTTTCGAGAATCACGAAAGCCGCAATCTCACTATTTGGTCCCCAACCCCGGCGTCCGCTACACTTGTCTATAGCGATCCAAACGCAAACGCCCCACAAGCGCAAAGGATTTCCGCAACCAACCGCCATGCCGACCATCCAATCGATAGCAGGAGAACTCGAACCGCATCCGGATGTAGCCCTGATCGAAAGGGTGCGCGGCGGTGATCTCTCGGCCTACGATCTGCTGGTCCGCAAGTACGAGCGCCAGCTCTTTCGCATCGCCCAGCACATCACCCAGAATCGCGAGGATGCCGAGGACGTCATGCAGGACGCCTTCCTGAAGGCGTATGAAAAACTCGAACAGTTTCAGGGTAATTCGAAGTTTTACACCTGGCTGGTGCGGATTGCGGTCAACGAAAGCCTGATGCGGCTGCGCAAGCGGCGCACCGGCAAGATGGTTTCGATCGACGAAGACATCGAGACCGAAGAGGGCAGCGTGCCCCGCGATCTGGCCGACTGGGCGCCCGACCCGGAGCAGAATTACAACCAGGCGGAGTTGGGCGAGATTCTCCGAAAAACCATTCAGGGGCTCCCTCAGGGGTTTCGTATCGTGTTTGTGCTGCGGGATGTGGAAGGACTTTCGACCGAGGAGACGGCGGAGACGCTGGGGCTGAGCATCCCCGCCGTGAAATCGCGCCTGCTGCGCGCCCGCCTGCAACTGCGCGAGCGCCTCAGCCGCTACTTCCACAGAAAAAAAGCGGTCAGGAAAGCGGGGGTTGGAAAGTGACCTGCAAAGAGTTTCTCGCCCTTCTCGACGACATGATCGACGGCACGGTAACGGCCGAAGTCCGCGCCGAACTCGAAGCCCACCTGGGCCGCTGCCCGCACTGCGAAGTCATCTTCAACACCACCCGCAAGACCATCGAAATCTATCGCTCCCACGAGATCTACGAGCTGCCCGCCAGCCTGCGCGACCGCCTCCACGCCGCCATCATGGCCCGCTGCAAGAAGGGCTGCTGACCACCTAGCCGCTCGCTTTTCGCTCGCATGAGATTTACTGATATGGCTGTCCCATCCTCTGCGCAATCGGCGTAGGGTGGGATTCCACCAATTCCCGGCGCGAAGCGCGGCTGCCCCACCACAGGTGGTGGCACTACCCCCGCCGCATGATTTACCCTCAGAGTTGCTATGAAACTCCAGCACACACTTCTCCTGCCCGTCCTGGCCGCAGCCTTTGCCGTTGCGGCCTACGCCCAAACCTCCAACGATCTGCCCGACGCGCCCGCGGCCACCGCCGCCGCCCTGACCCGCCCCAACGGCCCCACTGTCGTGATGGACACATCCATGGGCCGCATTACCTGCCAGTTCTATCAGAAGCAGGCGCCCAAGGCGGTGGCCAACTTCATCGGCCTGGCCGAGGGCACACAGGAGTGGACCGACCCCACCACCCACGTGAAGCACCACGGCAAGCCGTACTTCAACGGCACCGTCTTCCATCGCGTGATCCCCGGATTCATGATTCAGGGAGGCGACCCCACCGGCACCGGCATGGGCGATCCCGGCTACGCCTTCAGGGATGAGTTCGATCCCAATCTTAATTTTGACAAGCCCGGCCGCCTGGCCATGGCCAACTCCGGCCCTAACACCAACGGCAGCCAGTTCTTTATCACTGAGCAGGGTTACGACTCCCTCAACCAGCACTACACCCTCTTCGGCCAGTGCGACGATGCCAGCGTCGATGTCGTCAAGGCCATCGCCCGCGTCCCGCGCGACGGTAACGACAAGCCGCTGACGCCCGTGGTGCTGAAGAAGGTGACCATCGTGCGCGAGGGTCAGCCGCTACCGCCCGCGCCGGTCGCGGCTCCCAAACCGTAACTGCTCTCAGCTGTCAGCCGTCAGTTTTCAGCTATTAATGATGCTGTAGCTGGCTTTGGTAATCGAACCATGAAAAATGCAAGTACGAAAAGCTGATAGCTGACGGTTGAAAGCGGGAATTCAAAGAACAAGGAGCAACACATGACCCTAGCTGCAGGAACCTACGCCGTCTTCTCCACCACCGAAGGCAAGATCACTGTCCGGCTCTTCGAGGCCGACGCGCCCATCACCGTCAAGAACTTCATAGAGTTAGCCGAAGGCTCCAAGGAGTGGACCCACCCCTCTACCCACAAGAAGTCAACCGACAAGCTCTACGACGGCACCATCTTCCACCGCGTCATTCCCGACTTCATGATCCAGGGCGGCGACCCCACCGGCACCGGCATGGGCGGACCCGGCTATCGCTTCCAGGACGAAACCAGAAACTCGCCGCATAAGTTCGATCAGTCCGGCAAGCTGGCCATGGCTAACTCCGGACCCGGAACCAACGGCTGCCAGTTCTTCATCACCGTCGCTCCCACGATGTGGCTCACCGGCAAGCACACCATCTTCGGAGAAGTCGTCGAGGGCATGGGGATTGTCAACAAGATTTCCTTAGTTCCCCGCGGCGGCCAGGACAAGCCCAAGAAGGACGTCGTCCTGCAATCTGTCGTCATCGAGCGCGTAGCGTAATCCTGCTTTCCATCACACCAACTCCGTGCCCCATCCTTCGCGTTAATTTCCACCCCAGCAACGAAAGCCTGTTGCTGGGGACCACGGTTTGCGAAAGGTGGGATACCACGAACCCCAATCCGCTTCATGCTCCTCAAACGCCACACATGTTAAAGTGGCAGCAAAGGAGCCTCGATGAAGCACAACTTCCCCGCCCCCTTTCCCCGCGTCAACGCCTTGCGGCAGATCGCTCTGCTTGGCCTCTTCCTGATCGCCGGCGCAGCCTGCGCGCAGAGCGGCAAGCCCGCCGCCAAGCCTATACCGGTCACTGTCCCCGTTCTTCTGCTCAGCGACATTCACTTTGAGCCCTTCTGGGATCCGGCCAAGGTTCCCAGCCTGAAAGCCGCGAATGCGGACAAGTGGGCCGCCATCCTCGCCCCTCCCGCCTCGGCCAACCGCCAGCAGGCCTTCACTGCGTTCCTGCAGAAATGCAACTGCGGCGACGGCGACACCTCCTCCGTCTTGTTCGATGCCAGTCTCAAAGCCATGTCGGACAATGCATCCGGCGCAGCCTTTGTCACCGTCAGCGGCGATCTTATCTCCCATCAATTTCGGAGCAAGTACTTCACGGCCTTCCCCCAGGACACACCGGACGACTACAGCAAATTCGTCAAAAAGACCATCGAATATGTGGTTGACACACTCGATGCTCAATTCCCCAATGCGCCCGTCTATGTGGCGCTGGGCAACAACGACTCCGACTGCGACGATTACCTGATCGATGCCGGCAGCGACTTCCTCAAAGACACTGGCGTCGAGATCGCCAAGAACTTTCCCGCCGCCGAGCGCAAGGCAGCCGAACAAACCTTCCAAGACGAAGGCTACTACAGCGTCTCGCTGCCCGCGCCCATGCAGAATGCTCGCCTGCTGGTCCTGGACGATCTCTTCATGTCGAAAGGTTACAAAACCTGCGCCTATAAGCCCGATCCACAAGCCGCCGCCCCCCAGATCGCATGGTTCGGCAAGCAGCTAGCCGATGCGCGCGCCCAAAATCAGAAGATATGGGTTATGGGCCACATTCCCCCCGGCGTCGATCTCTACTCGACGGCAAAGAGAGGCATCAACGTCTGCAACGGCGGTGTTCCGGTCATGTTCCTATCCTCGGAAGAGATGACTGACGTGCTGGCCCCCTATGGCGATGTCGTCCAATTGGCCATCTTCGCCCATACCCACATGGACGAGATGCGCCTGCTCCAGGACGACAGCCAGATTCCGGCCTCGCAGATCCCCGTTCCGGTCAAGATGGTCTCGTCCATCTCGCCCATCCACAATAACCTTCCCTCCATCACCGTCGCCCAGATCGATCCCTCGACCGCGGCCGTGGTCGACTATCGCGTCTTCAACTCCCCCGACCTCACCGGCAACAGCAAGGTCAAATGGAAGGAAGAATACGATTTTCACAAGAGCTATACCGAGCCCGATTATACTTCCACATCCCTCGCCAAGCTTATCTCCGCCTTCGCCGCCGACCCCGGCGCAACAACCCCGGACAGCACGCACTACATCGGGTACTTCTCCGCCGGAAACGCTTCGAGCATCATTCGGATGTTTTGGCCGCAGTATGTCTGCAGCCTCTCGAATTACACGAAAAAAACTTTCGTAGCCTGCGCCTGCGCCAATACGCGCTGATGCTTCACGGCGCGGCGGAGAAATGAACCTTTACTTCGCCGCGCCGCATAACTCCAGAATCTCCTTGCCAAAGCGCTCCACCTTGGCCGGGCCCATGCCGCTGACTTCCAATAACTGCTGCGGATTTTCTGGACGGGCCTGCGCCAGGGCGGCCAGCGTCCGGTCGTGGAGCACCACGAAGGCCGGAATTCCCAGCCGCCTGGCCTCGGCCGCGCGCCACTCCTTCAGCCGCGCCACCAGCGCCTCTCCTTTGGCCGACAGAGACACCGGTACGTCTGCCAAAGCCGTTGGTGCACCGCCCGCTTTGGCAGGGCCAGCCTTTGCGGCAGCCCGTGCCTTCTTCGTCCGCACCGGCGCTGCCGCCTGCCCGCCAAACTCCTCCACCACACCATCGCTGATCAGCAACTCGACCGGCGTGGTTGCCCGCAACTCCAGTCCGGACTCGGTCAGCCGCACCTTGCGGAAGCGCTTGACCTCTCCGTCCTTCTCGTATTCGGCCTCTTCAATCTCGATCAGCCCGGCGCGCACCATCGCCTCCAGCAGACTGTCAAAGTTGTTGCGGCTGATTCGGCTCGCAGGGTCCACGCTCCGTTGCAGCGTTCCGGAAGCCTTGTAGTCCACCGCCCGCAACTCATTGGCAATCGCCTGCACAATCTGCCGCTCCGCCGCCGTCGGCCGCCGGAAAAGTCTCAGCACCGCTCCAGCCGGGTCGCAGACGTCGCAGATCCCACACGGCCGGTGAGCGTCCTCCACATCGCCAAAGTGCCGCACCAGCGCTGCCATGCGGCACTCGGACGAGGTGGTAAAGCGTAGCACCTTCTCAATCTGCTCGGCGCGGAATTGCGCCTGAATCGCGTAAGTTTTCTTCCAGTCCGGCCCGCCCGCCGTCACGTTGCCGCCGAAATCCACCCGCGCCCCTCCGTGAATCTCCAGCTTTTCCAGCGCCTTGTCAAACTCTTCATCACCCAGCTTCGAGGCCGCGCGCAGTTCTTCCACCGGCTGCGGCTCCTCCCCAAGCGTCCGAAAAACCTGCTGCAACTGCTCCACCGGCGGATAGTCGCGGTTGAGAAAAAAGTCGTGCGTGCGCTGGTCGGCGTAACTGTGCATCAGGTAGGTCCGGCTCAGCGCGCCATCGCGCCCGGCGCGGCCAATCTCCTGGTAATAGCCTTCGAGGGTCGCGGGCAGCCCGGCGTGAATCACGGTGCGAATGTCGGCCTTGTCGATGCCCATGCCGAAGGCGATGGTGGCGACGACGACCTCCAATTCGCCGGCCTGGAAGGCGGTCTGCACCCGCTCCCGCGTCGCCGAGTCGAGGCCCGCATGGTAGGCCGCCGCCGGAAGCAGGCGCGAGAGCTCCTCGGCGTACTGCTCGGAGCCTTTGCGCGAGGTGGCGTAGACGATGGCCGGCCGCCGCGCCGGCGAGGCCAGCAGCCCGCGAATCGCTCCCGGCCGCTCCGGCATGGAAAGCTCGACCACCTCGATGGCTAGGTTGCCGCGCCGGAAGCCGTGAATGAACTTCGCCGGCCTAACCATCCCCAGTTGCTCCACAATGTCGGCCTGGACAGTTGGGGTTGCGGTGGCCGTCAGCGCCAGGATCGGCGCCGGACGGAGAGCGGGCAGGTACTGGCCCAGCATCCGGTAGTCGGGGCGGAAGTCGTGGCCCCACTGCGAGATGCAATGGGCCTCGTCAATGGCGATCAGCGCCGGCTTGCGCTTGGCCAGCATCTCGCCGAAGCCGGGCACGCGCAGCCGCTCCGGCGCAATGAAGAGGAACTGCAAGCTGCCATTCAGGTAATCCACGCAGGACTGCCGCGCTTGCACCCGGTCGAGGCCGGAGTGAATCCGCCCCACCCGCAGGCCGAGCGACAGGAGTTTGGCGGCCTGATCTTCCATCAGAGCGATGAGTGGAGAGATGACCAAAGCTGTGCCGCCTAGCGCAATCGCCGGCAACTGGTAGCAGAGCGACTTGCCGAAGCCGGTCGGCATCACCAGCAGCAGGTCGCGCCCCGCGATGGCCGCGCGGCAGACCGCCTCCTGATTGGCGCGAAAACGCTTAAAGCCGAAGACCGAGCGCAGCAGCTCGGCCAGCTTAACCGGCTCCGTCACCTCATCCGAATTCGTTGGAGTCGTCAAAAGAAAAGGCCTGAGGCGCAAGAAATACGGCGCAAGAAGCGCGGAGCGCCTCCTTCCAACTTTACAGGAAGTGGAAAGACGAAAGATTCGAGGTGATCCTCGCTGAGTTTGAATCGACGTATTAGCCGAAGGCGGCTGCCCCACCGCAGGTGGCTACAGCAGTTTGCCCGCCGCCAGATCGCGGATCAGCCCGCGGTCGGCAGCTAGGAACTCGTAATCGGATAGGTCTTCTAGGCGGACCCAGCGCACCTGTTGATAGATGCGGCTCTCGATTTCGCCGGAAAACTCATGCACGGCAAAGAATTGCAGATCGACGGCGCCGCCATGGCGGTAGTTGTGGCGCACGCGGGTGACGCGGGGGCCGATAGTGGCGCGAATGCCGAGCTCTTCGTCCAGTTCGCGGACCAGCGCCTGCTCGGGGCTTTCACCGACCTCGATCTTGCCGCCGGGAAACTCCCACAGCAGCGCCATCGGCTGATCGGGACGGCGCTGGCCGATCAGGACTTCGCCGGCACGCACGATCAGCGCCGCCGCCACGAAGCGCAACGCGGGACCGGCAGGGCGCGGATTGGGTTGCGTCTGAAGTTCTTCCACTTTATTAGTTTAGACGCACCAAAAGAAATGTAGCGAATGAGCCAGGGATTTCCCGGCCGGGCGGGGTGAATAACCGTTCTGTTGCTGCGGCTTGAGCTTCAGGTTTCGTAAAGAGATGATTCGCCTGCCACGGCCGCTGCCGTGTCCTCGGCCGTCTCAGGCCGGAAGTAGCCCCAGCCGCGCTTGGCTGCCGCCTCGATCAGCGCCAGCGAGGGGTTGACCGGATACGCGCAGCGCGCCATTTCGAGCATCGCCAGATCGTGGACGGAGTTGCCGAAGACCGCATCGGGGTGGACGAGTCCTATACGCTTGAGCGCGACAGCCTTGGCAGGGCCGGTGGGCACGTCGACGAGCTCGGAGGTGATAAGGCCGTCCGCGATGCGCACCTCGGCGGCCAGCACGCGCTCTTCGGGAATGCCGAAGTCGCGCGCGCCCTCGGCGACCACCCACTTGTTAGTGGAACTGACGGCCCACAGCGCGACGCCGGCCTGGCCGAGCCTGACCAGCAACTGGGCCATCTCCGCGAAGATGCGCGGCCGCACAAACTCGCTCACATAGCGGGCGGCTGCCGAGCGCAGCTCCGCATCGCGCAGCCCCGCGTAGAGCTGCACCATCTCGCCGCAGATCGCCACTTCGCTCACACGCCCGGCCAGGTAGCCGCGGTAGCGCGCATCCATCCATTCGGCTGCGGCGCGCGAAACCAGACCCTGCGCGATGGACCAGGCCATGAAGCCATATCCGGCGTCGCCGCCCCACAGCGTTCCATCGCAATCGAAGACCGCGACCCTGGGGTTGCCGTCGAGAACCAGCCGCTCAAACTCCTGCGCGGTCCACTGTTTGAGTTCAATTTGCCTGCTGCTCAACCGTTCCTCTTGTCGTGTCCGAATGATTCTTCTCGAAAATCCTCGAAAAGTGCTACAACTCTATTTTCTTCCAAACGACTCCTCTTTGCACGTGAAGGTTTGATGAAGCCTCCGGCAGGGCAACAGAAGCGGGCCTTGCGGCTGGGCGTTGGCTGATTCAGTACCAGTACTTGAACTCCAGCCAGTCGGCGGCGTAGGTGCGCTTGCGATGGCGCAACCAGAAGTAGTGGTGATGCTCGTGGTCCATGATCCAGGGCGCATCAAAGAGCCCGAGATCGATGACTTCAGCATATGTATCGGCGTAGTCCCTGGGGTCGTTGCCCAGGGTGAGAACGGATTCGCCGGTGTAGCCGTTCCAGCCCCAGTAGAAGTAGTTCTGATGGCCGCTGATGGCGGTGGGAAGACCGTACTTGGGTCCGAGGATGTTGACCGCGCTGGCCTCGCCGTAGTTGCCGCAGAAGATGCCGGTGCGGGCGCGCACGTCGGGCGGCAGAGCGTTGTAGCGCGCGGCGAAGCCCTCAACCATCTGCGGCCAGCCGAAGCGGTCTGAGTGATACTGCGGAAGAGGGCTGGTAAACTTCTCGCTCTGGACCTTATTGGCGCCAAAGCGAGCCGTGTAGGCGTTGTACTTCTCCGGCGGCAGAATCGTCAGCATGATCGGCGCGGCGACGCGGCAGAGTAGATAGCCGAGGATCACCGTGTAGACGATGGACGGCCAACTCCGGTGGGTGAGCGCCCCGAAGGCGGCGGCTCCGGCGGCGAAGAGCACCGGATAGATGGGTGCGACGTAGTAATCCTTGGCGTGCATGGCCATCATCATCGCCAGAAAGAGCAGATAAGTGAAGGCGACGAAGCGCCAGGAACGGGCTTTGCGGGCGAAGGCCAGCCAGGCCAGCCCGCCGATGCACAGCGGGGCCGCGACAATCAGCAGCATCTTCACTTGCTGAAGCAGGAAGGCCAGCGGCGGCAGCTTGGTGTTCTTGTCGGTGTGAGCGACGCCGTTCAACAGTTCATAAGTTGGGAAGTGGTTTGCCCATTGCCAAAGGAGATTGGGCAGAGCTACGAGAATCAGCACGGCCACGCCCGCCGCGCAGCCTCGTGTAAAAAGAATGCGTCGCTGCGGGCTGATCAGAAGGCCGAGCAGAAGCGCGACGAGAAAGAAGACGGTGGAGTGCTTGTTTTCGATCCCCAGTCCGGCGAGCAATCCAAAGAACAGCCAGGCGCGGGGGCTGGCCGTGCCTTCGGCGAGGCGCAGGACGACGAGCAGCGCGCCCATCCAGAAGCAAGGCTCAAATGAGTTCATGGAAAGATAATTCGACGTACCCAGAAAGACCGGGCAGGCCAGTGCGGCCATCATGGCCAGGACTTGCGCCGCGCGGCGTCCGCCAAGCTGCCAGGCCAGCAGGCCTGTAAGGCCGACAGTCACGCCACCTGCCAGAAAGCTGAAGATGCGTACGCCGGTGGGCGAAAGGCCGAAGAGCAACTCGGCCAGCCGCGCCTGCAGGGCCGTCAGCGGAGGCATATCGACGTAACCCCAGGCCAGATGACGGCCGCAGACCAGGAAATACAGCTCGTCGCGAAAGAAGCCGTAGCCCAGATGGCTGCCCCAGAGCGAGCTGGCCAGATGAATCAGGAAGGTGAGCGCGGCGAAGATGCTGGCGAGCAGCAGGGCAGTGTGCAGGGATGTTCGCGCGGGGATGGGCGAATGGGCTTCGGGCAAAACTCATGCCTCCTGAGCGTCAGTCTACGCAATTCTACGCGTGAAGAGCGAGCAGGGTTCCATAAGTTCCGTGAATTGTTGTGCCGAATTTGGCAGTTCAGCTTGCCGGTCTTGCTTCGCGAAAATGCCGCCAGATCATCTCAGCGATTTTGCGCGGCACAACGGCGGTCAGCGGCCCGGCCATCGCCGGCAAAAGAGGAATCCCGGTCAGCCGCTGATCCTCAATTTGCGGGATACGTCGTCGAACTGTAAACCAGGATCGGAAACTACCGGTTTACGCGGCGGGAGCGACCGCGTCTCGCCGCCATTCTGCAGCAGGCGCGCTGTCGAGCGCCGGCATTGGCCGAGCGCCCGATGCAGGGCCTTCTCCGCCAGAGCCTCCAGCACGCCAAGCAGGCCGTCCTGTTTGCCGTGACCGGGAAGGACGCGGCCAGCCTCCAGGACGAGCGCCTGCCAATCGTGCCACTCGCCAGCGGCGTTGTGAATCCGCCTGAATGCGGCGGCCAACCGCTTGGCCAGTGAATCCGTCGTGGCTGAGATCTCTACCAGGTATCTCGCTTGCTTCAGGCGCTTGCGGTATTCATGCAGGTTGCCGGCGTCGAGATTGGGAAAATCGCGGGTCAATTCTGTAAATATCCTCAAAGCCTCCGGAACAGTCGAATGAACCTTTGAGGGTAAGCGCGGCTGCAATGTCGCTTCTATTTCTCTGCTGATCCGGTTTATCCGCTTCCCGCGAGCCTCAATGACAACCGCCAACTCGCCGATTCCACGCTGGCGTTGCCGCTTCAGCCGGGCTTCGAGTTTGCTCATCTCGCGCAGGCAGCGTGGATTCGGTTGCGTTGCGCCGTCCTGTGTCCCTTGGAGGCGGCTGCGAAGGCTGCTGAGCCGGGCCAGGTAAACGTCCGCGTCGCGTACCGGTTCGAGCGCCTTCCGCAGCTTCTTTCCCTCTTTAATCCAACGCCGGAACGCATCCGCGGCGGCTGAATCCGCGCCCCGCTCCTGCAACCTTTGCTGGAGCGCCACACGCAGGCGCAGCGTCTGGCTGCGCAGTGCATGGACGTTCTTCCGGCTTGGCCTGAGTGTGCATCGGGCAAGAAGGCCGCGCCATGCTTCCAGCCGCCTCAGCCATTCCGGCTGGAGGGGAATCTGCTCACTGGGGGAAGGCGAACTGAAATTCACCGATCTTTAACCTCTGCTCTCCATTTTGCACCCGTAGCCCTACGAATGGAAAGAAGGCGTCTGGTGGAGCGGCTGGAGGCTTCGTTGCCGAAACCGATTTAAAAACCTGCCAGTCCATTCAGAATGAACCGGCAGTGCGGCAGGTCAGTTTGCGAGTCGAGCCTCGTGGAAATGCCGCCAGATAATTTCGGCAGTCTTGCGGGGGACCACGGCGGCCAGCGATTCGGCGGTGGCTTGTTGCACCTCGCGCAGGCTGCCGAAGTGAGTTAGCAGGCGCTGTCTGGTCTGCGGTCCGACGCCGGGAATGTTCAGCAACTCCGAGTCGCGGTCGCGCATGGCGCGGCGCTGGCGATGGTAGCCGACGGCGAAGCGGTGGCTCTCGTCGCGGATGAGCTGGACCAGATGCAGCACCGGTGAATGGCGGTCGAGGACCACCGGCTCCTCTTCGTTGCCGTAGAGGTAGATGACCTCCTCCTTTTTCGCAATCGAAGCCAGCGGCTGCGTGGTCAGGCCGAGAGATTCGAGGGCCTCGGCTGCGGCGTGAAGCTGGCCCAGGCCGCCATCGACCAGGATCAGCGACGGCATCGCCAGCTTCTCTTCCTGCAAGCGTTTGTAGCGCCGTCCCACAACTTCCTTCATCGCCGCAAAGTCGTCCACGCCGGCGACGGTCTTGACCTTGAATTTGCGATAGGCCTGCTTGTTCATCTGGCCGTCCTCCCAGACCACCATCGAGGCGACAGTCTCAGCGCCCTGGATGTGGGAGATGTCGAAGCACTCGACGCGATGGGGCAGTTCTGGCAGCATGAGCGCCTCGGCCAGCGCCTCCTGAATCGCCTTGCGAGAGGGCTCCAGCACGCGGAAGCGCTGAATGTACGACTGCTTGGCGTTCTGGCCGGCCAGATCGACGAGTGAGCGCTTCTCTCCGCGCTGCGGTACGGCGATCTCGATGCGATGGCCGGTGCGCTCGCTGAGCAGCGCGGCCAGAGCCTCGCGGTCGTCGAAGTCCGTGGGGACGAGGATAGAGCGCGGGACGTACTGCTGGTCGATGTAGAGCTGCTTGAGGAGGGCGCTGAAGATCGGGCCGGCGTGGAAGGGTGGTTCTGGCTTCGTCGTCTCCCCGGTCTCAGAAACGAGACCGGGGGCACCCAGCTCGTTGGATTCTTCCGGCGCGGCGGCTTCCAGCAGCTCCGGCAGATCCTCCCAGAAGAACTCGCGGCGGTCGACGATCTTGCCCGCGCGGACGTGGAAGAGGTTGACGGCCAGCGAGCCGTCCTCGAAGTGATAGCCGAAGACATCGGCGTCGTCGTCCTGCCCGGCGGTGGCGGCGCGCTGCTTTTCCTGAAGCTGGTGAACAGTGGTGAGCTGGTCGCGCAACTTGGCGGCAGCCTCGAAGCGCTCGGCCTGGGCTGCCTCCATCATGCGGGCGTTGAGCGCGCGTTCCAGCTCGGCGTGGCGGCCTTCCAGCAGCAGTTGCGCGTCGCGCACCGCGCTCGAGTAAATCTCCGGCGTGGTGAGGGCTTCGACGCAGGGGCCGAGGCAGCGATGAATGTAGTACTGCAGGCAGGCACGCTGGTGGTAGCGGGAGAGATCGACCTTGCAACTGGGAATCAAAAAGCTGCGATGGATCAGCTCGACGACGCGCCAGGCCAGGCTGCCGGGAAAGTATGGGCCGTAGTAGGCCGCGCCGTCCTTCAGCAGCCTCCGTGTCACGAAGACCTTGGGGAAGCGGTCGCGCATGGTGAGCTTGACGTAGGGATAGCTCTTGTCGTCCTTGAGCAGAATGTTGAAGCGCGGTTTGCGCTCTTTGATCAGGTTGGTTTCGAGTGCCAGCGCTTCGGATTCGTTGCCCACCAGAATGTATTCGAGATCGACGGCCTCTCGCATCAGCGAGCCGGTCTTGGCGTCGGCCTGCGAGGACTCCAGCAGGTAAGAGCGAACGCGCGCGCGCAGGTTCTTGGCCTTGCCCACGTAGATCACCGTGCCCTCGGCGTTCTTGTAGAGGTAGACGCCGGGCTGGGTAGGCAGAGTGCGGATTTTTTCGTAGAGGTCCATGGGCGGGCGCTGTGGCCAGTTTCTAGGATAGCCCGAGAGGAGTCAGGGGTCAGGGATCAAGCATTCCTTACCGATTCGCGTAAAAAGTACACGGTCGGCGCGCCCGGAAGCTGCCGGAGACTGGGCCGCAAGACGCTTGTTTTCAGAGCATTGAAGGGGTATGGGCGTTTGGCCCCGCAAGTGCATTTCTCAAGGCGACAGGGAAAAGCCAGCTTGGCCGGCGGATTTGCCACACGGCAAGAAGCGAGGCAGGAGAAAGGATCAAAAATGAACGCATATCGGTTAGGAGTGTTGAGTTTGGCGGCGGGTTTGGCCGTAGTGGGCGCAACGGGATGCGCAACCAAGAACTATGTGCGCAACCAGACGGCGCCGCTAGTGGATCAGGCCAATCAGTTGGACAGCAAGACTGCAGCCAACAACCGGCAGATGCACGACGTAGACGACCGGGCGCAGGCGGGGATTCATCAGGCGCAGGGCGCGGCCGACACAGCCAATCAAAATGCGCAGAGCGCGGCCAGAGCTGCCGGCGATGCCGACACCGCAGCCGGCCTGGCGGTGCATCGCGCCGACACGCTGGAGAGCGTGGTGAAGGGGCTGGACGATTACAAGCCGGTCGGCAAGGTTGCGGTGACCTTCGGCTTCGACAAGGCGGTGCTGACCAACGATGATCGCGCGGAACTGGACGGCTTTGCCGAGCAGGTCGGCTCGGCGAAGGGCTTCATCCTGGAAGTGACGGGCGGGACCGACTCAACCGGGCCGGCGCAGTACAACTATGACCTGAGCCAGCGGCGCGCTGATGCGGTAGTGCAGTACTTGGCAGCGAAGTACGAGATTCCCGCGCACCGGTTCTACCTGATCGGCATCGGCAAGGATAAGGCAGTAGCTCCCAACACCACCGCCGAAGGACGCAAACAAAACCGGCGCGTGGAGGTGCGGCTGCTGTCGAATGCGAATGCGGGCGATGTGCCGACGCAGACGGCGGATGTGCGGTAGGGGAATCAACAAATTCAAATTCGCGCAAGGCGAACAAAGGACTCCGGCAATACTGCCGGAGTCTTTTGTTTGCATGGGTGAATTGTTCAGTCACTTCGGAAATCCGCATCATGGGTCTATGAGCCGGAGCCGCGAGGCGTGACGAGTTTCAATATCGTTGCTGAAGGGCTCTGCGGATTTTCCATTCGCAACAGTTTATCTGTTCGGAGCTGGATCACTTCTATCCATTCGGGATGGGGGAGAATATAGAACTGCTCCTTCTCGATAGCATCGAAGACTACGCCGGCGACCTGGAGAGGTGGCATGCTTGCGTCCAGGATGGCCTTGAATGCGGTCAGGCCGGCTTGCATCTCCGGCGTCATCTTGACCGGTCCGTTGCGCAGCTCGGCGGGCCTGTTGCGCTCCGCGTCGGCGATATTCGTGCGCACAAGGCCTGGGCAGAGAACCGACACTTTTACCAGCGAGTTCTGTTTTTCGAGCGTCAGGTACAGGCTCTCCGAGAGGGCTACCACCGCGTGTTTCGTCACGGAGTAAGGAGCGGAGAAACCGCCGACGACAAGCCCGGCGGCCGAGGACGTGTTGATGATATGGCACTCCGTGTTCTGTGCAAGCATCAGCGGCGTGAAGATCTTGACCCCATGGATCACGCCCCACAAATTGACGCCGATCACCCACTCCCAATCGTTCCAGGTTGCCTCCCATGGCGTCCCACCGGCGCCGACACCGGCATTGTTGAACAGCAAGTGCACCTGGCCAAAGGCGTCGAGTGCGCGGCGAGCCAATTGTTCGACGTCATTCCGTTTTGAGACATCCGTCCTTACGCCAAGCACCGTTCCGCCCAGGGCCTTCAGCTCAGCTTCCGCTATGGCGAGATTCGCTTCATCGATGTCGGCGAGGACCACTTTCATGCCTTCACGGACACACCGTTCAGCGATCCCGCGTCCGATGCCGCTGGCCGCGCCGGTAATCACCGCGACTTTGTCCTTTAACTCTTTCATCGTGTCCTCCAGTGGAAGACGCGCTGTTTGCGAGTTGGCGGACGTGCTCAACGCGAACGTCGTTAGCCGTAAATAAGCAAAGAAAAGGCGCGCCCAGCGCGGCGGCTTCGACGGCGGGGCGGCCGTTGGCTTCCTCGCGTTCGACGATGCAGACCACGGCGGCGACCGTCATGCCGGCCTCGCGCGCGGCTTCGATGGCATTGATGGTGGATGCGCCGGTGGTGCAGACGTCGTCCACGATGACCACGCGCGCGCCGGGGCTGTTGAAGCCTTCAATGCGGCGGCCTGTGCCGTGCGCCTTCTCCGCTTTGCGCACCAGAAAGCCGTGCAGCAGCGGCGCTCCGAGCTTCGATTGCGCGCGCCAGGCGCTGGCGGTGGCCACATTGCAGACGATGGGGTCAGCGCCCAGCGTGAGCCCGCCGACGGCATCAGCCTCAATTCCGTGCTCTTCCAGCAGTTCAAGGATGGCGTGGCCGGTGAGGCGTCCGCCCTCGGCGTGGAGCGTCGTAGTGCGGCAGTCAACATAGTAGTCGCTCGTGCCGCCTGAGGAGAGCTTGAACTGGCCGAGGCGAAAGCTCAAGCGGGCGAGAATCGAAAGCAATTGCTGGGCGTGGGTGGTCATTGGATTGATTGTAATGCGTAACCGGAGCGGATTTCAGAGCGATCCGGCAACCCTGATGTCGCAGTTCGCTCCATGCGACCACCGCCTTCGGGATTTGGTTGGTTCTGCGCCACGCTTTCTCTCACTATCTTCCCCAATAAACCTGTATGCTGATTGCATTCCATCTGCTGCATGGAAGAGGTCCGGATTGGCGCAGGCAATAAACAGGACGAGACGCAGGCACGGCTGGCTGGCCGGAGCCGGCGCGCTGTTTCTGGCCGCCACGGTTATCGGCGCGGCGCTGCTGCTCGGCTATCATACAAGCCATTCGGCGGCGGCTCAGGTGCCTTTTCCGCACGAGCTGGCGCAGGTCAGCTTTGCCGTCGCCGGGGATGTGATTCCGCACGAGCCGGTACGCGCCGCAGCCGCTGCTGCCGGGGAGGGCGCAGCGGGCTGGGGCGCGCTCTTCTCCGATGTCGCAGATGTCTTCCAGCACGCCGACTTCGGCTTTGTGAATCTGGAAACTCCGGTGGCGCCTGCGCACTCGCGCGGGTCGAAACCCTTCCTCTTCGACGCACCCATCGCTTTGATTGATGCGCTCAAGGCCAACGGCATCAAGATGGTTTCCTTTGCCAACAATCATGTGATGGACCAGGGCTGGGCCGGCTTTGCCGAGACGCGCGAGCATCTGCGCGAACAGGGGCTGCTCTTTGTCGGCTCCGGTGACACGGCGCAGCAGGCCTGGCAGCCGATGATCGTCGAGGCCAACGGCATCAAAGTCGGCTGGCTGGGGATGACACGCTGGCTCAACGGCGGACGCAATCCCGACAAGGACGAGCTGCCGCACGTGAACTTCTTTCCCTATCCGGGCGAGTCGGGCGGCGCGCCGGGAATGGACGAAGCCGGTGTGTTGGAGGCGATCAAGCAGGCGCGGCTGAAGTGCGACTTGCTGGTGGTTTCGATTCACTGGGGCACGGAGTACGCGCCCGCGCCACGCCCCGAGGATGTGGAGACCGCGCACAAGATGCTGGAGGCCGGGGCCGCGGTGATCGTCGGCCACCATCCGCACGTCTTGCAGCCGGTGGAGACGTATCATACCGCCGACGGACGCGACGCGGTCATCTTCTATTCGCTGGGTAATTTTTTGTCGAACCAGTCGCGCACCTATGTGGACGGCCTGATGCCGGACACAAACGGCGACCCGCGCGACGAGATGATCGGGCTGTTCTCCGCCGTTCGCAAGGATTACGGGCCGGCCGGGGTGCGCGTCGAGCTGGGCCATGTGGGAGTTCTGCCCGTCTGGGGCGAGAACAACCGCAATGAGCTGGCGCGGGGCCGCGCGAAAACACCGGTGATTCATCCCATTTTGATCGACCGCGAGATTCCGCGGCTGCAAGCGCGGCTTGATGAGCTGACCAAGCTGAGCACGCCGGCAACGCCGCTGACCGCCGCGCAAAAGCAGGAGTTCATCGACGTGACCAACCGGCTGAAGCTGCTCACCGACCGCCGCGCCCTGCTGCTCGCGCGCATTGGCGACGAGTACATCACCGACCCGCCCAAGCCGGCCGCGAAGCCCTGATGTGCGGCGAATCGCACTCGGAAGTTCGATTTTTCTGCTCGTTTACGGCTGGTTTGCCGTATTGTTGCCTGCGTTCGGCTCGGATTCGGAGCGGCCTTCCCCATCCTTCTTCTTGGATCGCCGAACCCAGGCCAGGTCGGGCCGCGACGAGCCAGCGCCGCGCCGCTCCAACTCCGCCGAAGCGCCCGTGTAGTGGTAGTACTCGCGCAAGGCGGAGGTAATCTTCAAGCCGATCTCGCCAACGGATTTCATGCGCATCTCCTGGACTTCCCGGCCTTTATTATTTCCCTTTGCCCAGCCAGACAAGGAAGCGCTTCCACGCCGAGCCCGCCGGCGCTCCTCCGGTTTGCAGGAGTTCCAGTTGAGCGCCTGGAGCTTGAGCGAAATTGCGACTGGCCTGCGCGACCATGAATTCCTCCCGGTCATCGTGCAGAATCTGCCACAAGGCCGTGCCGTTGTCCTCCCAGTCCGAGTGCCCGCAACCATCGCAGAGGTATTCTCGAATATCGCGGCCGGAGGAGGTGTCCTTCTCGGTCATCCGCATCTCATCGCCGCACTTGGAGCAGATCAAAATCTCCTCCGCAGCACGTCATGCAGACTTGGCCAGGCGATTGTAAAGCCAGCCGAAGATCGCGCCGCCGATCAAGCCGTCCGCTGTCGCGTAGAGCGTCACGATGACTACTTCGACGATACTGCGGGTTGCATGGTAGCCAGGATAGAATGACGCCAGCAACTCCAGTAAATGCTGGCCATAGCCGGCGCAGACCAGGTTGGCCACGCTCACCACAAGGACGCACCCTCCCCACAGAATGGCGCACGCCAGGGCCAGAGCTTTGATGTCGAATTTCATGTCTTTCACCTCGCACCCGAATTTTACTCCAGCGCGATGGCAATCGTCATAGAGCGGCGGATAGGTGTTTTCAGCAGATGAAAAAGACCGATCCTGATGTTACTGCACCGTCCCTTGCGGCCTGAGCCGGCGCAGGTCCAGGGCGCACTCGACGGCATTCTGCGCCTGTATGCGCAGGTTGTCCGATGCGGCCCACAGCCATAAGCGTGAGGCCAGGCTGGTGTTGCGCGCGTCCAGTTCAGGCCGCAGGCGCACCAGCACGTCGTTCTGGCCGGTGGCGGCCAGGTTGGAGGGAGAATCGGTCTCTTCGAGGACCAGGTCCACATGGCCGCCGCTCAGAGCCTCTTCCAGGGTGGCAAGCTCCACTGGCCGCTCCAGCTCGATGGCAATCGAGAAGGTGTGGCCGTGAAAGACCGGCGAAGAGACGACTTGCAGGGCCAGCGCGGGCCAGCGGCCCTGGGAGAGAGCGGCGTATTGGCGGCGAATCCGCGCATCGACCGCGCCCAGGCTGATCTTGGCGGCTTCTCCCAGGCCGGCCAGCAGGTTATAGGCCGCCTGTGTGTCGTAGAGTTCGCGCGGAATCCCCTGGAAGCTGAGCAGGCTCACGGTCTGCTGATGAAGCTCGTCCAGCGCGGCGCGGCCAAACTCGCTGGCCGGCAGCAGCAGTGTGGCGAAGGCGCTGCGCACCGGGGCGGCCTGATGCAGCCGTTCCAGCAGCAGCGCCAGAGCCAGCGCCGCGGGGTTCGCCGGGACCACGGCGGGGGTAAACAGGTCAACGGCAGCCGCCTCGGAGCTGAGCCAGGGGGCGCGAACGAGCACACCCGGCTCCTGGTCGAGAGCGCCGCTGAGGTCGAGGACCGTGGAACCCGCGCGCAGCGCCGCGCGCCAGTGCTTGCGGGTCAGATCCTCCGTGCCGCAGAAGAAGGTGAAGTCCACTCGGTCGAAGGCGTCGGGGGCGATGGCCTGGACGAAGGTGATCTCGTCACCTACCTGGTCCAATTGGCCCTCAGCCTCCTCCTCGTCCAGCAATACAAAGTTGGCCGCCGCCAGAGGCGACTCCGACAAGGCTTCCTTCAACTCCCGGCCCACCAGGGTAGAGGCTCCGGCAATGGCGATCTTGTACACAGGCGTTCCTTTGGCTTGGTTGATCGGATAGCGAAGACTACGGCCGCTTCTGCGGCTCCGGTTCGACTGCGGCTGCTTCCGGCAGAGAGGAGATCGCACCTTTCGGCCGCCAACGCCGCCGCCGCGACCACGAGTACGCCGCCCGCGCCCAGATGCCGCTGAACATATAAATCAGGGCCAGCGTGAACAGCACCCCCTGGGAAAACCTGAAGACCAGGAAGAGCACGATCGAGATCGTAATCAGGATCTGGTAGGGATGGCGGCGGGAGAAGCTGAGTTCCTTGCCGGACCAGAACCGCCAGGTGCTGACCATCAGGAAGCCGCTCGTGCCAACCAGAGCCAGCCAGATCAGCGCCACCCACCACTCCATCACAGGATAGCCGCCGCAGAAATGGACGCTGGCGGCCAGCAGGCCGGCCGCGGCCGGAATCGGCATGCCCACAAAATACTTGCGGTCCGGCCGTCCCGGATTGCGCGGCTGGGCGTCGTGGCTGATGTTGAAGCGCGCCAGCCGTGAAACTCCGCCGATGAGAAACAGGAAACAGATGAAGGCCCCGGCGTAGATTAAGTGCTCGTGCAACTGCGGATTCATGGTATCGGACAGAAAGTGGAATCCCCAGACGAGCGCCAGCAGACTGGGCGCCACGCCGAAGGTGATCGCGTCGGCCAGCGAATCCAGCTCCTTGCCAAAGTCGCTGCAGGTGTTGGTCATGCGCGCGATGCGGCCGTCGAGCGAATCCATGGGGATGGCGATCATAATGGCGATGGCCGCCCAGTCGAGGCGCGTATGCACATCACCGATGCCGGTGAGGGCCGCCATGGTCTCGGTGATGGAAAAGTAGCCGGCGGCGATGTTGCCCACGGTGAACAGCGAAGGCAGCAGGAACATTCCGCGGCGCAGCCGCGCCTGTGCTCTGGCCTTGGCCTGGGCAGGATCAAGATGGTTCACTGGCGTTCTCCTTCCGGCATGGCGGCCAACACACTCGATCCGCCTTTGACACGCTGGCCCACCTTCACGCACAGTTCTGCTTCTGCCGGCAAAATCACGTTCACGCGGGAGCCGAACTTGATGAGGCCCACCCGCTGACCGCGATCCACCCGGTCGCCCTCCTTGAGGTTGAAGACGATGCGCCGGGCCAGCAGGCCGGCGATCTGCTTGAATGTGACTTCAAATCCACCGCCCCGCACAGTCACGATGTTCTGTTCATTCCGGTCGGCCGAGGCCGGGTTCATCGCGTTCAGGTACTGGCCCTTTTGATAGCACACACTGGCGAGGACGCCGGCGATCGGCGAGCGGTTCACATGTACGTCGAAGACGCTGAGGAAGATGCTGATCCGCTGCCTCGGCCCCTCTCGGGTGGCAATGATGGCTGTTTCGGTCACCAGTCCATCTCCGGGCGAGACAATCAGCCCCGGCTCTGAGGGTATTGTCCGCTCGGGATCGCGGAAGAACCAGAGAAAAAACGCCGCCAGAAGCACCGGCGCGATGCTCCACGCCCAGTTGCCCGTGGCCCACGCCAGCACAACCGCTACTGCCAGCAAGCTCACACCGTAGATGTACCCGTCACGAACCATAGTCCCAGACGATTATACGGCCACTTGGCGCGAATGCAGACACAGCAATGCGCGGCGCGAGTGGCACACTCCCCACCCGGAGGCCGCGCAGGGCTGGCGCTCGGACAAATCGCCTGCGTTCAACGTTGCCGAAATAGCTTAAGCAGGGACCGGCAATCTGCGCTCCAGGGAGAAGATAAGGTCCTTGGCATGCAGCTTTAGCTTCTTGAGCTTGATTTCCTCGATCTGCTCCTCTGTGGAGAGATACGGCTTTTGCAGCAACTCTTCCAGCCGCTGAGCGTAATGGCGATGTTCGGCTTGCAGGCGATCTATTTCTGCGCTCAGCGTGGAATCCTGTACTTCATCCATCCGGCACCTCCGAATAGTAAGGAACACTTACGTATATCGCCTTCACAGTGCAAACCGCAAGCCAAAAACGAACCGAAAGTAATCTCCGGCTGTGGAATTCGGCGCGGAAAGCCAACTTGCGTGATGGCAATCACTACCTGTTCCGTTAGAAGCACGGAATCAGTCTTTCGATCAGCCTGAGGCGCGGGGCACTCACAGCCGGAGGCGCATCAGGATCGCATCTCCAACCGGATCATGGTAGTAGCGCGGCCTATGGCCGGTTTCCACAAAGCCCAACCGCCGGTAAAGCTCAAGCGCCGGATGGTTGGTGGCTCGCACCTCCAGCATAATCCCTTTTATGTACGCCGTGTAAAATTCCTCGATCAGAGCCTCAAATAGCCGCACCGCTACTCCCTTGCGCTGAGTCGCGGGAGCAACCGCGATGATCTCCAGCTCCGCCTCCGGCGGCAGCAGACTGGCCACGGCAAAGCCTGCTACCATGCCCGCCGCTGGCCCCTCGATAACCAGCGCAATGCGCGGCGGCACGGCCTCGGGATCCAGCGCGGCCAGGTAGGCGGAGCGGGGCCATTGGGGCGCTTCCTTCAGGCTCCCGGCGATCTCCATCACCCCGTCGAGGTCCGCAGGGGTCATGCGGCGGATGAGAGCGGAGGGGAAAAGGGTATTCATGGGCGTTGCGGCACCGCCGTGGCCGGCTCGCCAAAGATCTCCGCATCCGAGCGGCGCAGGTAATGGCCGTCCAGCAGCGCCAGATCGACGAACTCGCAGGCGGCGACGCGCGGCGCGCAGAGCTGAAGAGCATCGGTGGCGGTGGGCGCGGCGGTGCGGATCAGTTCTGCCTGCGGCCAAGCCGAAGCCAGCAGCAGGGCGGCGGCCTCATCGCAGATGGCGATCCGGGGGGGCGGCTGATCGATGGCCGCAAGCTCATGCGCACCGGCCAGCAGTTCCCTTCCCTGCTCACCACGCACACCCAGCCGTAAAAAGACCTCGTGGCGATGCGCATCAAGAGCCGCCGAAAGCGTCCCAGCTTTCGCGGCCAGCACCTCCAGCCGCGAAACCGCAACCACCGGAATCCTCGCCGCCTCCGCCAGCCCCTTCACGGCGCTTAAGCCCACGCGCACGCCGGTGAAGCTGCCCGGCCCGCTGACGGCTACGATCGCTCCCACATCGCGCAGAGTGATGCCGCCGTGCGCAAGCACCTCGTCGACAGCCGCAACCAAAGTAGAGGAGTAGATACGCCCTTCCAACTCAATCTGGCCGAAAATCTCGACGGTCTGGCCGTCCCAGCGCCCCAGTGCCACCGAGCCCGAGGGGCCGCAGGTGTCGATGCCGAGTAGAAGCGTCGATTCCGGCATGAGCCTCCTACACCGCCCCGAGCGCCTGCTCCAGGTCTGCGATCAGGTCTTCCTTGTCCTCGATGCCGATCGACAGGCGGATGCGTCCCTGTGTAATTCCCATCGAAGCTCGCACCTCTTCGCTCACCGAGCCGTGCGTGGTCGTAGCCGAGTGCGAAGCCAGCGACTCAACCCCGCCCAGCGACTCCGCGCTCAGGAAGATTTTGATCGCCGCCAGGAACCGACCCGCGGCCTCGCGCGACTCCACCTCGAAGCTCATCATCGAACCAAATCCCTTTTGCTGCTTCACGGCCAGATCGTACTGCGGATGGCTCTTCAATCCCGGATAAGCCAGTTTGCTCACCTTGGGATGCGTGGAGAGAAACTCCGCCACGGCGCGGCCATTTTCCTCATGCTGCTTAATGCGGAGCGGCAGCGTCCTGATGCCGCGCAGAACCAGGAAGCACTCGAAGGGCGACATCACACCGCCGGCCGCCTTCTGCACCAGCAGAAACCGCTCCTTGTGCTCAGGCGTCGAGCCGATCAGCGCTCCGCCCAGCCCGTCCGAGTGGCCGTTGAGGTACTTGGTCGTCGAGTGCATCACAATGTCCGCGCCCAGTTCGAGCGGCCGTTGCAGCACCGGCGACAGGAAGGTGTTGTCCACGCTGACCTCGATGCCGCGCGCGTGCGCGATCTGGCTGACTCCGGCAATGTCGGTCAGCACCATCAGCGGATTGCTGGGCGTTTCTATGTGAATCAGCCTGGTCGAGGGCCGGATCGCAGCGGCAACCGCTTCGAGGTTGCTGGTGTCCACGTACTCGATCTCGATGCCGTAGCCAGACACGATGCGGTCGAAGAGCCGCACCGTCCCGGCGTACACATCCTTGGAGCAGATCAGGTGGTCGCCCGCGCGCAGCATCGCCACCAGCGCCGAGATCGCCGCCATCCCGGAGGTAAAGGCATGGCCGCTCGTGCCGCCTTCCAGCGCCGCCAGCGCCTCTTCCAGGCGGTCGCGCGTGGGGTTGCCGGCGCGCGAGTAGTCCCAGCCGCGGTCGGTGCCGATGCCGGTCAGCTCAAAGGTCGAGGAAAGGTAAACAGGCACATTCACGGCGCCCGTCAGCGGGTCCGGGTACTGCCCGGCATGAACGGCAAGAGTTGAGTATTTGCAGGGGAAAGTGGACATGGTTCGCGCTTTATCTCCTGATTCCAGGTTATCGCATCGTGTGTTTGAGGCTCGCTACCGGTTCATGTACACCGTCTGCTTGTCGGTCTTGAAGGTGAAAGCATCCTTGGGCAGCGGCTGATTGACCTTGATGTTGAAGTAGACGCAGACCCGTTTTTGCCCCGGCCCCTCGTCGAAGACCTGCTTCAGGCTCACGCCGCGCTCGGTATCCATCCACACCGTCACCTTCGGCAGATTCTTCTTCACCGCCGGGTCGCGCGCCACCAGCTCCAGCTTCTCGGTCTTGATCCCGTCCAGCGTCTCCGGGCCGAGATAGGTGATCTCCCACTTCGCTTCCAGGTCCTTGCCGCTGGCGCCAAAGCCCAGCATGAACCAGCTTTCAAACTGGCCGAGCTTGCTGAAGGTCGTCACCTGGTTGGTCAGCTTCTCGTAGAGCTTTACGACTCCCGCGAAGATGCCGTAGATCTTTGGCTCCGGCCTGCCGTTCTCCGTCTCGATGTGCGCTGCCATCTGGAAGGCCTTGCCGTTGCGTTCGTAGTAGACCGTGCCCTTCTGCACGTCCTTGTCGGGAATCGGATCGGTGGTGATCGAGTCGAACTCGAAGTCGGCTGATGTGGAGTGGAAGTTGGCCGCGGCAGCATCCAACCTGCGCAGCACCGCGTCCTTTGCCTTTTCATCGATCGGGGCAGCACTGGCCGCACGCGCCGCAAGCAGTAGCACGGCCATCAACGCGGCAATAACAAGTTTTCTTCCTCGATGCATGGGTATCCTTATAGTGTTTGCTGCTGTTAGCGCCTAGCTCCGGGTTTTTAGCTGGTAGCTGACAGCTAAGAGCTAAAAGCCGTACTTACCGCCGCGCCCAAACCTTCCAGGAGAGATTGCCCTGGGAGTCTTTCACGGTCTCCCAGCGGGTGACAAAAACGGCATCGCCGGTGACCGGCTCAATGGCCCTGTGCAGCGCCTTCTTCACCGCCTGGGGCGAGGCCGCGGTATTCGGGTCAATGTCCACGTCCGCGGCTTGTACGGTGATGATCAGCCCCCGCCCGCCGTCGCCGGTCACCTGGATGGGATGCGGCGGTCCGGCGGCGTTCGAGGGCCTGTCGCCGTAGTTCCACAGATGCGGCGTGACGAAGATAAACAAAAGAATCAGCGTTACCATCACGTCGTAGTGGAAGCAGCCGCGCGGGTAAGTCCAGTAAAAGTAACTCTTCAACAACTTTCTCATCGTCACCCTTCAAGCCTCTCCAGGAAGCAATATACGATTGCGCTACAAAGAAATAAAAATGCTGGGTGCCCCATCCATTCACGTTCTTTGCGAATGGGTGGGAATCCACGAACCCAAACCGGCGTCGTGGGAAACCCCAAACAAATCAGGCCGGATCAAAGCCGTGTTATTCGCTCCAGCCCGCCCATGTAGGGCCGCAGCGCCTCAGGAATCACAACCGAGCCGTCAGCCTGCTGATAGTTTTCGACAATCGCCAGCCAGGTGCGTCCCACGGCTAGTCCGCTGCCATTCAATGTGTGCACGAATTCGGGTTTGCCCTTGGCGCCCGCCTGGCGATAGCGGATGTTCGCCCGCCGCGCCTGAAAGCTCTCAAAATTCGAGCAGGAAGAAATCTCCCGATAAAGCTGCTGACCCGGAAGCCAGACCTCCAGATCGTAGGTCTTGGCCGAGGAGAATCCTGTGTCGCCGGTGCAGAGCAGAACGCGGCGATAAGGAAGGCCGAGCGCCTCCAGAATCTCTTCCGCGTCACGAGTCAGCTTCTCGTGCTCGGCGTCGGAGTCTTCGGGCCGGGTAAACTTGACCATCTCGACCTTTTGGAACTGATGCTGGCGGATGATGCCGCGGGTATCCTTGCCCGCCGCGCCCGCCTCGGCGCGGAAGCAGGGCGTGTAAGCGGTCAGGCAGATCGGCAGCCGCGCCTCGTCGAGAATCTCGTCACGATAAAGGTTCGTCACCGGAACCTCGGCGGTGGGAATCAGCCAGTGGTCGTTGAACCTCGCCAAGTCTTCTAGAAGTTCATCACCGTTGTGGGCTTTAGTGAGTAGTTGCCACACTTCACTGCCTTCCACGATGGCGTCTGCACAGCGAAACAGGTCTTCAGCAAACTTGGGCATCTGGCCCGTACCGAAGAGGCTCGCCTTGTTGACCATAAAGGGCGGCAAGACTTCAGTGTAGCCGTGCTTCTGGGTGTGCATGTCGAGCATGAAGTTGATCAGCGCCCGCTCCAACCGCGCGCCTGCGCCCATGTAAATGGCAAAGCGTGCGCCGCTGATCTTGGCCGCTCGTTCGAGATCGAGGATGCCGAGGGCTTCGCCCAGTTCCCAGTGCGGCTTGGGGGTAAAGTCGAGTTTAATGTAATCTTTCGGCCACCACGGTTTCCCCTGTACCTCATTCTTGTCCTCGGATTTCCCAACAGGGACCTCATCGCGCGTGAGGTTCGGGATATTCACAAGAATGTTAATCATCTCCAAGCCGCGCAGTTTCGCCTCTTGGTCAGCCTTGTCAATCTCCTCTTTGAGGAAACGAATCTCTTCCATCAGTGTCGCGGCGTCCTGGCCGGAGCGTTTGAGTGCGCCCACATGCTGACTCAGTTCATTGCGCCGTGCCTTAAACTGTTCAGCGGTGGTAATCGCCTCGCGCCGGCTCTGATCGAGGGCGCGAAAATCCCCTAGCAGCGCAGCCGGGTCGGCCCCGCGTGCGCGCAGCTTCACTTCAACGAGTTTCAGGTTGTTTCGTACAAATCCCAAATCGAGCATCGCATCTATATTTTACTTGATTGACTTGGCAGCGAATTGATCAGCTTCGTTGCCTGGTCCCGCCGTAATCTGCTCCTGCCAGCCGGGCAGCCGCTGATCGCCGGTGATGAGCCGCGCGCCGCGGGTAAAGGTGAAATAGGTCCATATCCAGGCGGCAAAGACCGAGATCCGGTTGCGGAAGCCGATGAGGAAGAAGATGTGTACCGTCAGCCAGGTAGCCCAGGCGGGAAAGCCGCTCATGTGGGCCTTGAAGGGCCATTCGACCTTGGCCACGGCGTCCATGCGCCCGATGGTGGCCATATCGCCTTTATCGAAGTAGTGGAATGCGGGGCGTGGCCAGCCAGCCAGATCGGCGGCCAGCATCCTGGCGATGTG
>CAZQRX010000018.1:0-38533 GCA_964595845.1 uncultured Occallatibacter sp.
CCAAGGAGAAGCTGATCTGCGCGGTGGGCAACTACGGCTACGACTGGACGCTCTCTATCCCCAGCCCGGCACAACAAAGGAGGATGGCCGGCAAGCATCCCAATCTCGTGGTGACGACCGAAGACCTGCACGTCTCCGATGTGTGGCAGCGCGCCTCGGACGCCGACGCCGACTTGAATCTGGATTACAACACCCTCAATCCTCACTTTGAGTACATCGACGAGGACTTGAACCAGCGCCACATTGTCTGGTTCCTGGATGGCGTGACGATGCTGAACGAGTTGCGCGCCGCCCGCGCCATGGGCCTGCAAACCTTCGCGCTCTGGCGGCTGGGCGAGGAGGACAGCTCGCTGTGGAACATCTGGGACAAGCCCACCAGCCCGGACGCGCTGCAAGACCTGGGCTCCGTTCAACCCGGCCACGACGTGGACAACGAGGGCGACGGCGACATCATCCGCGTCACCGGATTGCCGCAGTCGGGCAAGCGCACGATCGAAGTTGACACCGACGAGCTTGATCCGCGCAAGAAGCTCATCAACGATGAGCATATGGACGTTTACCCGCGCACCTACACCATCGAGCAGTATGGCTATCATGCCAACGAAGTCGCGCTCTCCTTCGACGACGGACCCGACCCCAAGTGGACGCCCAAGATTCTCGACATTCTGCGCGACAAAAACGTCAAGGGAACCTTTATGCTGATCGGCGCCGAAGCCGCGCAGTACGTCGGCGTGATGAAGCGGGTGGTGCGCGAGGGCCATGAGATCGGCAACCACACGTGGAGCCATCCGGACATCAGCGAAATCTCCAACCGCCAGCTTGATCTTGAGCTCAAATTGACCGAGCGTCTCTTCGCCAGCAAGCTGGGCATTCAGCCGCTCTACTTCCGTCCGCCCTACGACATCGACGAGGAGCCGGACACCGACGACCAGGCCGCCCCGGTGGAGCGCATCCAGCAAGACGGCTACACCATCGTCGGCAACAAGCTGGACACCGACGACTGGAACGAACATCCGCGCAAGTCGCCGGCCGAGATCGCCGATACCATCCTCAAACAGTTGCAGACCATGAAAACCAAGCCACAGTTCCGCGGCTCCATCATCCTGCTGCACGATGGCGGCGGCGACCGCTCGGCCACCGTGGCCGCGCTGCCCATACTGATCGACGCGCTGCGCGCCAATGGCTACGCCATCGTTCCCGTCTCCTCGCTGATGGGCAAGACTACCGCCCAGGTGATGCCCAAGCTCACTTTCCGGCAGTACCTGCGCGCCCTGCCTGATTCGATTGCCTTCTCCAGCCTGGCTATTATCGGCAGGTTTATTGTGCTGGTCTTCTTTGTGGGCGACATCCTGATGAGCGCGCGGCTGATCCTGGTGGGCATTTTGGCCATCATCGACCGCCTGCTCCGACCCCACGCCGTGGCCTCGCCCGGCTTCAACCCCCGCGTCGCCGTCCTCATCCCGGCCTACAACGAGGAAAAGGTCATCGTCCGCACCATCCGCTCGGTGCTCAACTCCGACTACGCCAACCTGCGCATCATCGTGATCGACGACGGCTCCAGCGACCGCACCGCCGAGGTCGCGCGACTGGCTTATGCCACCCAGATCGCCGTAGGCCGAGTTCAGGTTCTCAGCAAGCCCAACGGAGGCAAGGCGGCCGCGCTGAACTTCGCCCTCGACCGCATGACGGAGGAATTTTACGTCGGCATCGACGCGGACACGGTTATCGCCCCGGACGCCATCAGCAAGCTCATCCCCCACTTTGAAGACCCGCTGGTGGGCGCCGTCGCCGGCAACGCCAAGGTCGGCAATCGCGTCAACCTGTGGACCCGTTGGCAGGCTCTGGAATACATCACGAGCCAGAACTTCGAGCGCCGGGCTCTAGATTTATTCAATGTCGTCGTCGTGGTTCCCGGCGCAATCGGCGCATGGCGCACCGGCCCCGTCAAGGCCGCTGGCGGCTATCCCGTCAACACCGTCGCCGAGGATGCCGACCTGACCATGGCGCTGCTTGAAATGAGCCTCAAGGTGGTCTACGAGGACCGCGCGCTGGCCTTCACCGAAGCTCCCATCGACGCCAAGGGACTGATGCGCCAGCGCTTCCGCTGGTCCTTCGGCATTCTGCAGGCGGTCTGGAAGCATCGCCTGGCCTTCGTTCGCAACAAGGCCATGGGACTCTTCGCGCTGCCCAATATTCTTATTTTTCAAATGCTGCTGCCGCTTGTCTCGCCCTTCATCGACATGATGTTTCTTTGGGGCATCATCAATTACTTCATGGATCGCTACTTCCACCCCGAATCAGCCTCGTCCGCCGACTTCTACAAGCTGCTGGTCTACTTCCTCGGCTTCCTGGTGATCGACTTCGTCACCTCGTCGATCGCTTTTTCATTGGAGCGCCGCCACCCCGCCAACAAAGGCGACGGCTGGCTGCTCTTCCACATCTGGCTGCAAAGATTTGCCTACCGCCAGGTCTTCTCGATTGTGCTGCTGAAGACCGTCAAGCGCGCCATCGACGGCAAGCCCTTCAACTGGGACAAGCTGGAACGCACGGCAAAGATGAGCAAGAGGACCGAGGCGCTGACGGAAACGGCATAGACCTCCGCTCTATATAACATATAAAGCCGGTATCAAAGAGTTTTTTTACGAATTTCTCTTGCATTTGGACAATATTAGTCCGATAATTTATTCCATTGCCCCTGCTCCTCAGTCAGGGGTATCCAATCAGCAATTAACCCGCACAGGCTTTTCAGGCGAATCCACTTTCCCCCAGGAGGAACCATGGCCGATCCGGCGAATCCTATCCACGGCAGACGGCTCAAGCCGCCCGTACTCCTTCCTGCACCCGCAGGCCGGGCGTGGTCGATGGATGACATTGTGGTGGTCGTCTTCGCGTTGCTTGGGATTGGGGGCGCGGTGTTTCTTCCGCTGCGCTTTCAGAACTTCTCACCCACCATCACCTCCTTTCTCATGGCGACCGGTCTTGCCGCCCTCACCTACCGGTACTTAGGCGGCATCCAAGGAGCGTCCTTTAGCGTTGGAACGCTAAAGTTGGGCGGCGCGATGGCGGCGCTGGTGGGGATTGCATGGTTCATTCACCGCTTGCTGTTATTGGATCCCACGCCTCCGTCGCCCGACCAGGATTGGGTCGTGAACGGACAAGTGGTCGGGGAGGATCATCGACCCGTTGGCAGCATCTTATTTCCAACGGATTTCACTACGAATCCCTCGCATATCGTCCTGGACGGTTATGGCGGATTCTCCTTGCACGTTCATAGTTTCCCCGATGTGGACGGCATAATGACCTTTCCCACGTTGTATGTGACCCACCAGGTATCGCCACCACCCGGCTCATCGATACCACCCGTCCTATTGGCATCGCCCGGTGTCGATCTCAATCCAAACGCAACAAACCCACCGAACGTCAAAGTTAGCCGGAAGGGACATTCGATCAAGATCGAAGGGATCACGCTGGTTGCGCCGGCCTACGCGCCCACACAAGTGCTCAAGGCCGGTGACGAGTCGAAACCCCTGCCCACCAGCCAGCCGGAGGTGCATCAGTGAAACGCAAAACTCAATTCCTGAATATTGCGATGACCGTACTTGTGCTGGTTCTGGCCGCGGGAGTGGCCCATGCCGCAACGGTGCGCGGACGATTGATCCACCAAAACGGCTACCCGGCCGCCGGCATTGCAGTTACCGTTATCAACGCCGGAGGAGTACGCTGTGCGCCAGCGTACTCCCAACCCGACGGCATGTACTATCTCTTCAATATTCCGCCTGGTCCCTATTACCTGGAGATTTGGATCTACCGCGGCGGCGCGCCAGTCGTCTATCAGATCCAGGTCTTTGAACCTTATACCGATATTCCCCAAATTGTTGTGCCTTGATTCCTGAGAGTCATTCGGCATGGCTTGAAAGGCTGCAGCGCTTCGCCTCTCGCCAGATCTTCTCGATTGTGCTGCTGAAGACGGTCAAGCGCGCCATCGACGGCAAGCCCTTCAAATGGGACAAGCTGGAACGCACCGCCAAGATAAACAAGAGGACCGAGGCGCTGATGGAGACGGTGTGATAAGACCCGGTCCCAACTCCCACTTTTCGGAGCTGGGAATCCACAAACCTTAACCGGCAAAGGGCAGCTTCCGTACAATTACCTCAAAGCACATGAATCCGCCCCGCGTTCTCTTTCTCGGCCGAAGCACCCTTGACTCTCTTTATCGCCTCGACGGACTTCCCGCCGAGGACACCAAGGCCTACGCGCGCGAGTTCCATGCCGCGTCGGGAGGGCCGGCGTTGAATGCCGCCATTACCCATGTGCTGCTGGGCGGTGAGGCGATGCTGATCAGCGCCGTCGGCGGCGGGCCATGGGCCGCTCCGGTGCGCGCCGAGCTTAAACGCCACGGTGTCAGGCTGCTCGATCTGGCCGCGGGAACGGCCTACGAAACGCCGCTGACTACAGTTCTGGTGAATGCCGCGAGCGGCAGCCGAACGATTCTCAATCCGCCACTTTCCGCAGTGCGGCTTACGCCGCTGGCAGATAGCTGGGAGAAGAGCGTGCCCGCCGATTGGGGAGATCTTCCACCAGTCGTTCTTAACGATGGCTTTCATCTCGTAGAGACGCTGCCGCTGCTCGCCGCCTGCAAGGCCGCCGGCGCCGCGCTCTGCCTGGACGGGGGCAGTTGGAAGCCAGGAACGGCGGAAGTGGCACCGCTGCTCTCGGTTGCGATTTGCAGCGAGCGTTTCGCGGTTCCCGGCATAGATGCCAATTCGGAGTCGCTCTTCGCCTGGTTTGCCGACCGGGGCATTGCCTCGATCGCACTCACGCGCGGCGCGCGGCCCATTCTCGGCTGGGAGCGCGGACGACGCTTCGAGATTGAGGTCGCGCGGATCGACGCGGCTGATACGCTGGGCGCGGGGGACGTGCTGCACGGGGCCTTCGCGCACTTTTACGCAGCTGGTGATGGCTTTGAGCCGGCCCTGCGCCGCGCCGCGCAGATTGCAACGCTCTCCTGCCAGAGCCTGGGAACGCGGGGCTGGGCTGCGGGCGACGTCCGCATTTAAGTCGGCGCGTATGTCATCGAACCTTCGAAATTATGTCAACGCAGGAACTCCTTACAAACAAAATCGTTTCGCAGCGCCCCTCCAAGGCGCGAATCATTCATGGGCGGACATTCCCCGGGTTGCGCTACGCTCCACCCAGAGCTATTTTCCATCAACCCTCCGGGGTGAATTTTGAGGCGCTCGTTCATTTTTGGCGTCACTTGCAACGGCAAGTTTGGCTGCTGCTCATGACCAAGACTGGTTAAGACTCATCGAGCCCGCGAGGACTAGTTAACCATTTCGCAAGTTAGCCACCGCTTTGCGGTGATCGAAAGTTAGCAAGTTGGCGGGTTCATTGCCGGCGTAAGTCGTCGCACGAGTCGAACGACTCAATGAAATACATTCAGTCGGCTACTGTGGCCTTCTTTGCCGGCGGCTTGTTGGTGGCGGGCCTGGGGAGGGCGCTCAGTTCCGCCTTGCCCTCGGCCAACTGCATGAGAAAGTCCTGGGCGGCGAAGGGCCTGGCGTCCTTGAGGAGCTTGCTGGCGCGCATGTAGCTGCCATCGGGCTGCTGGAGGCGGGCTTTTACATTGTCAGCAAGGTAAGCGGGCAGAATCTCGTCGTGAATACGGGCCAATGCCGCCGGATCGCGTACCGGGAAGGCCACCTCGCAGCGCTCGAAGAGGTTGCGCGGCATCCAGTCGGCCGAGCCGAGATAGATTTCGTCGTTGCCGCCGTTGGCGAAGTGGAATATGCGCGAGTGCTCGAGAAAGCGGCCGACAATGGAGCGGACGCGAATCCTCTCCGAGAGGCCCTTCACGCCGGGGCGCAGAATCGAGAGGCCGCGGACGATCAGGTCGATCTCGACGCCGGCCTGCGAGGCTTTGTAGAGCGCCTCGATCACCGAAGGCTCAAGCAGCGCGTTCATCTTGGCGACGATGTGGGCGGGGCGTCCGGCCTGGGCGTGCTCCTGCTCGCGGCGGATGAGGCCGAGGAAGCTCTCGGCCATAGTCAGCGGCGCGACCAGCAGCGGGCGATAGTCGTCGATCTCGGCGTGCGCGGTGAGGTAATTGAAGACCATGTGCACGCGTTCGGTCATCCGCGGATCGCAGGTGAGCAGGCTGAGGTCGGTGTAGAAGCGGGCGGTGACGGGGTTGTAGTTGCCGGTGCCCAGGTGGCAGTAGCGGCGGGTGACGCCATCTTCGTCGCGGCGGACGAGCATGGCCAGCTTGCAATGGGTTTTGAGGCCGACGACGCCGTGGAAGACCTGCACGCCCGCGTCCTCCATCGAGCGCGCCCAGCGGATATTCGAGGCCTCGTCGAAGCGGGCCATCAGCTCGACAACCAGAGTGGTCTCCTTGGTGGTGGCGGCTTCGATCAGCGCCTGGAAGACCGGCGAATCCTGACTGGTGCGATAGAGCGTCTGCTTCATGCTGACCACGGCGGGGTCTTCCGCGCCCTGCTGAATGAAATCGACGACCGGCTCATACGAATCATAGGGGTGGTGGAGGAGCACGTCGTGCTCGCGCAGCTCGTCGAAGATGTTGTCGCATTTGCTGCCCAGCTTGAAGGGCTTGGGCGTGAAGACCGGGAACTTGAGGTCGGGCCGATGCACATCGCCATAGAAGAACATCAGCCGCGAAAGGTTCACCGGGCCGTCGCCGCGAAAGACCTGATCCTCGTCCAGCTCGAAGTTGACGCGCAGACGCTCGACAATCTCGGGATCGGCGCCGGACTCGATCTCCAGGCGCACGGCGTCGCCCTTGCGGCGGTTGTGCAGCTCGACGCGAATGGTCTCCAGCAGCGAGCGCGCTTCTTCCTCCTCGAAATACAAGTTCGAGTTGCGAGTGACGCGGAAGGCGGCGCGGGCCAGCACCTCATAGCCGCGGTACATGCCGGCCAGGTTCTGCGCGATCAGGTCTTGCAAGAGCACGTAGTCATGCACGCCGTCAGCCGAGGGCAGGCGCACGAAGCGGGGCAGCGCGCGCGGCACTGTGACGACGCCCAGGACTTGCGGGCCGGAGCTGCGCCGCTTGAGCCGCAGCAACAGCGCCAGGCAGAGCGCCACATTCAGCACGCGCGGAAAGGGGTGGGCCGGGTCGATGCTGATGGGCGTCAGCAGCGGGTCGACTTCGCGCTGAAAGTACTCCTGGGCAAAGTCGCGGGCCTCTTCGTCGAGCTCTTCCCACTCCAGCAGCCGCACGCCCTGCTGGCGCAGTTCAGGCAGCAGGTGGTCGTTCCAGCAGCGGTACTGCGCATCCACAAAGCTGTGAATCTCTGCCGTCAGAACAGCGAGGGATTCGTCGGGGCGCAGGCCGTCGAAGCCCGGCTCGCGGTAGCCGTCCTCAATGCGCTGCAAGAGACCAGCCTGGCGGATTTCGACGTACTCGTCGAGGTTGGAGGCGGTGATGGCGAGGAACTTGACGCGTTCCAGCAGCGGGTTGACGGGGTCCTCGGCCTCTTCAAGCACACGCCGGTTGAACTCCATCCATGAGTGGTCCCGGCCGTTGAAGAGCTTTTGTTTCTGGGTAATCCTTGCCATGAAATCCGTTTAGTGCCGTGTTGGCAGTCTACAGCTTTTTGGGAGAAGAGGGAATAGGGGTCAGGGACTAAGGGACTCGGGACTAAGGGACCAGGGACTAAGGGACTGGGGACTAGAGAACAGGGTGGGCTGTGGCTGGTTCGGCGGCCATTCGACCCACTGCTGTGAGCCTGACCGCGTACGGGGCGCTTTGTGGACAGAAGGCAGGCCGGGGAGAGAGAATTGCTGACGCAAGGAGAACGAACCAATGGGCAATACTTCGCGCAGAAGTTTTCTGAAGGCCACGGCGGCGGTTGCGGCTGCGGCCTGTGGAGGATCTCTCCGGCTGGCCGCCAGGCGGGTGGGCTTACCCATCGGCCTGCAACTCTACAGCGTGCGCGAGCTGCTGCCCAAGGACTTTGACGGGACGCTGGCCAAAGTGCGAGCGGCGGGATATACGGAGGTGGAGGCGGCGGGCTACTTCGACCGCACGGCGGCGGTGTGGCGTCACGCCATGGACCAGGCAGGGCTGCGCTGCGTGAGCACCCATCACACGCTGGTCTTATTGCAGGCGCATCAGGACGAGCTGATCGAGTATGGCCATGCGCTGGGACTGGAGTACATCATTTGCCCCTGGCCGAGGCGGCGCGATCCGGCTCTGACCGGGGCGCTCACCCTGGACGACTGGCGCTGGGTAGCGGAGCAACTGAATCGCATCGGCGAGAAGGTGAAGGCTGCTGGAATGAGCTTCGGTTACCACAATCACGGGCCGGAGTTTGGCTCGGAGGGCGGGGTGGTCTTCTACGACGAACTGCTGCGGCTGACCGACCCCAAGCTGGTCTGCTTCGAGATGGATTGCGGCTGGGTGGCCGCCGCCGGACGCAACCCGCTGGCGTATCTCAGCAAGACGCCTGAGCGCTTCCCGCTGCTGCATGTGAAGGATATGGTGAAGGGAGCGAATGGAGAGTACCACTCGACGGTGATGGGCCGTGGAGTGGTGGATTACCGGCCGATTCTGCGAGCCGCCACGGGGCTCAAGCACTATTTCATCGAGCAGGAGGAGTTCGACATAGACACCATGGAGGCTCTCCGGCTGGATGCGGAGTACATGCGCAAGCTGAGCATCTGAGAATTATCGGAACTGATACAGTCGTAAATTCATTGGTTTCCCACCCATTCCGCAAAAAAACGCGGAATGGATGGGGCACGGAAGTCTAAAGTAATAGTTAAAATGCTCTCCGTCAGTGAAAGGAAGTTTCCCATGCGTTCAAGCAGGAAAGACGGCCTTTTGACGCGGCGGCAGTTTGTGGCTGCCGGCGCACTGGGAAGCGCGGCCATCGCGGCGGGCTGTCACAGAGGCCAACGCAACGCCTGGCTGTTCCTCACGGAAGAGCAGGCGCGAACGCTCCAGGCGATCTGCGATCAGATTATTCCGGCCGATGAGTTTCCCAGCGCTGCGCAGGCCGGTGTTTTGAGCTACATCGATGGTCAACTGATGCGGCATTACCGGCGCCACCGGGACGCCTACCGGAGCGGCCTGGAAGCGGCGCAAACGCTGAGCCGGAGGCGCTTTGGGCAGGAACTGGCCGCCCTGACGCCGGCACAGCAGTTTGACCTTGTGAGCGCGCTCGAATTGCAGGAGGGGCATTTCTTTGCGCTGGTGCGCAATCACACGATGGAGGGCTACTACGGCTCGCCGCGCCACGGAGGCAATCGCGATGCGGTGAGCTGGCGGATGCTGGGGCTGGGCGAACCTCCGGTGCTGGGGCGGGCGCAGTACGACCTGAGAAAGGGCGCGTCCTGATGAAGCGCGTGAACGCAGTTGTGGTGGGGGCCGGCGCGGCGGGAGGCATCGTGGCCAAGGAGCTGGCCGTGGCCGGCCTGAGCGTCGTGCTGCTGGAGCGCGGCCCATGGTACACCGCTTACGACTGCAGAAAAGACGACTTGCGCAATCAACGCACCACGGTCCTGGGCAATGCTTTTGGGCCGGAGGACGAAGGCAATCCGCGCGTCTGGGTGGATGGCGCGGGCCAGCCGCATATTGCCCTGCCCAGTGAAGGCTCCTACCAGAACAATGCCGCCTGCGTGGGCGGCGGCACGCTCAGCTACGGTGCGCAGGCCTGGCGCTATCTCCCGCAGGATTTTCGCATGCGCTCCACGTATGGTGCGCCCCCGGGGAGTTCGCTGGAAGACTGGCCCATCAGCTACGACGACCTGGAGCCGTTTTACGAGAAGGCGGAGTATGAGATCGGCATTTCTGGCGACTATTCCGGAACGCCCTTTCATGGTCCGCGCAAGCGTCCATTGCCGATGCCGCCCTTGCCGCCCAATCGCGAATTCGGCATTCTGGAACCGGCGGCCAAGCGTCTGGGGCTGCATCCATTTCACATTCCCATGGCGCGTAACAGCGTGCCCTATAACGGGCGCGGGCCCTGCATGCGGTGCCGCTGGTGCTGCGGATTTGCCTGCGAAGTGGACGCCAAAAACGGCTCGCAGAATACCGTGATCCCGATCGCGCTCAGTAGCGGCAACTGCGAATTGCGCACCGGGTGCATGGTGAAGGAGATTCTGACCGACGAGCGGGGACGGGCGCGCGGGGTTGCATACTTCGACGGCGACGGCCATTTACAGGAGCAGCTTGCCGATCTGGTGGTGGTCTCGGCCTGCGCTATTGAATCGGCGCGGCTGCTGTTGAACTCGAAGAGCCGGCTCTTTCCCGATGGCCTGGGCAATCGCTACGACCAGGTGGGGCGGAATCTTCAGGGCCACAACTACACCGGCGCGGTGGGCTACTTCGACTTCGAGACCTATGACGATGTGGGGCCGGGCGCAAGCATCGCCATCTGCGATTACAACCATGGCACAGCCGGCCTGAGCGGCGGCGGGATGCTGGCCAACGAGTTTATTCGCCTGCCGATCCACATGGTTGACCGTCTGCCCTCCGACACTCCGCGCTGGGGGCTGGGGCACAAACAGGCGATGCGCGAGTGGCACAAGCGCAGCATCGTGATCATCGGGCCGACACAGCAGATTCCCACCAGCGACGGCCGCGTAACCGTTGATCCAGCCGTCAGAGACAAGTGGGGCCTGCCGGTGGCGCGCTTCTCCGGCAACGTGCACCCGCATACCTTCGAGATTGGCGAGGTGCAGGCCCGGCGCGCCGAGGCGTGGCTCAAGGAGGCGGGAGCGATTCACACCTCCCTGATGGCCGGCAAGTCCGAAGTTGTCTCGGCGGGCCAGCACCAGGCCGGCACCTGCCGCATGGGCGCCGACCCCAGGACTTCGGTCGTCAACCGCGATTGCCGGCTTCACGATGTGGACAATGTGTTTGTGATTGACTCCAGCGTTCACGTGACCAACGGCGGCTTCAATCCCGCGCTGACCATCATGGCCATCGCGTACTATGCATCCGCGTCGCTGGTGCGCAACTGGAAGGGAACGGGCTTCCGCTCATGATGCGATTACTTAGAATTGCCGCCATTGCCACCACGCTGCTAGCTCTCATAACGTGCGCGGGCATCTTCGGCGCTTCGTACTATTACACTTCGCAGCACGGCCAGGGATGCGCAAGCTGCCACGAGATGGCTGCGTCTGTGAGCGGCATGCATGGCTCCGCGCACCGCGGCCTGGGTTGCCTGGAGTGCCACAATGAGAACCTCGCCGCCAAGCTTCGCCACGTGCGCGTTCATCTTCTCGGCTTCGGACCGGAGATGATCCGGCTGCGCGGCGCGGATGTACTGGAGATGGTTCCCGATTGCCAGCGGTGCCACCAGCAGGAGTATGCAGCGTGGCATGCCGGGCCGCACAGCGCCAGTTACGGCCAGATCTTCACCAGTCCCAAGCAGAACACGCGCCAGCGACTGATGGAAGATTGCCTGCGCTGCCACGGGATGCACTTCAACGGCTCGGTGGGCGAGCTGGTGCAGCCGCAGAATGCGCAAGGGCCCTGGCATCTGCTTCGTCCAGAGCTTCAGGACCAGCCGGCGATCCCCTGCCAGGCCTGCCATTGGGTGCATGGCGAAGGCGCGCCCGAAGTGAGGCCCGCGGCGCGCATCTCCGTCGCGGACCAGCCCATTCACGCTTCCCTGGGCTTCTTCGACCGGCGCGAGGGCATGCACTTTACTGCCGCCACACTTGCCATCCCACAGTTGTACGATGGCGCCCGCGCGGTGACCATGAGCCAGGACGCGCGCCAGGCCCTCTGCTACCAGTGTCATGCGCCGCGCAAGGCCGAGGCCGGCTCAGTTACGGCGGCTAACAATTGGGGCAAGCAGGTTGGCTCCGGCGACGACCGCACTCCGCTGGGCGTGCATGAGGGACTGAGCTGCCTCTCCTGCCACGCCGGGCACAATCAAAATGCGCGGGCATCGTGCAAGACCTGCCACCCGAAGATGTCCAACTGCGGCCTCGACGTGGAGAAGATGGACACGAGTTATGCCAGCGCCTCCAGCGCCCACAATATTCACTGGGTACGCTGCACGGATTGCCATCAGCACGGCATCCCGAAGAAGACGCAGGCAAAGTCAAGCCAATAACCTGCGTTATCGATCAGGCCCTTCACTGGAACACGCTCTCCGGCGCCGACGAATGGCTGCCTATCTATCACTGCCGAGGATTCAAGTGGAAGCTGCAAGAGAAATGGCCGGAGATGAAGCACTGGGATTAAAAGAGATGTTTTCTCTGGCGGCTTTGACGAGGCCGAACGCCGTCAGCTCTCTTTGCGGTAGAGCATATCGCGGATGGTTCTACGCCTCTCCTCGTTCAATTCGCTTTCGGCTTTGCGGGCAACGGCGTCGAGGCGCTGCTTGGCGGTGGGTTCGGCGAAGTCCGGCGCGCTGCACGCGGGGCAGCGATTGGCGAAGCCGGGCTTGTCCGGGCGGAGTTCGAACTCCTCGGAGCAGATGACGCAGGTTTTGATTGGAAGTGCCATACGCATCCATGATAACGCGGGCGATTCCTCTGCGGGTTTGATTTGTTTGTTGGAGGGATTGAGGCCAGTTGGGTTCGTGGTCTCCCACCCTAGCCGCAACAACAAGAACGCGGCGAGGGTGGGGCACCCATTGAATGGCTGGAGTTTTCCTGGATTTGCGATCATAACTTCGCATTGACCCGCATGACCCGGCGGGTTGAGGATAAGAGAAGCTTGCTTCACCCTGAGAGAGGAGCCGACACCATGCGCCAGAAATCCGCCCAATTGAACGACAGGACAAACGACCGCCTGACTTCACTGCCGCCGATTCTGGATGGCTCTCCGGCCTTCGAGGGGATGGAGGAGGTCGTCGAGATGATTGCCGCGGGGCTCTACAGCCTGGCCTCGATGCTGGTGGGCGAAGGCGAGCAGAGCGTACGTCTGGTGGAGGCGGCGGTAGCCAGCGCGGAGGTCTCCGTCTGCCAGGATCCGATGGTGGCGCGGCAAAGCAGCCGGCGGGCGCTAGGCGCCGCGGCATTGGAACTGCTGGCCCAGCGCGACCCCAGCAGCCTGGCCGCGCCTGAGGGCCTGACGCCGGCTTCTGTCTGCATTGAGGAGGACGATCTAGCCTCGGCGGGCATATCGAGCGAGGAGCTGGAAGGCATGATCGCCGGACCGGAACGCGACCGGGTGAGGGAGTGGCTGGAAGGCCTGCCTTCCTGGATGCGGACGGTCTTCGTGCTGCGCGCTGTGGCCGGGTTCAACGCCGCCGAGACAGCCGAGTTGCTGAAGGCGCACGGCGGGCCGCTAGCCGCCGCATGGACTCCGGAGGCGGCGCGCGAGATCTTCCGCCAGGGACTCTGCTCGCTGGCATCGCAACTGCTTAGAAACAGGGACTAAGGGATCAGGGACTCAGGAAACCACAATGGCTCTGGCGATTCTCCGCGACCTCCTTTCCTCTCCGTATTCGTAAATGGGCTGGAACGCTCCCTGGCTTCTCAATCGGGTCAGGCGTCGCGGCTAAGTCCAGACGCCCGCCCGGTTTGTTCGTTACACTAGAGATATGAACGCTGCCGCCGGCCTTTCGCCTCCCTCTGGGAGCGATGATTCCGGGCCGCAGTTCTTCGCTGAGAGTCGAACGATCTTGATGTCCTCAATTACTTCTAACAACCGCTTGAACTGTCGCGTAGGCTGTGCTCTGGCGCTGAGCCTGGCGGGGCTGCTTGCCTGCGGTCTGGCAGCGCAGAGCGCCTCTCCCTTTCAGGGCAGCGTGGCGATGGGCGAGATTGCGGGGCAGCCGGTCGCACTCACGCTCGACGACGCCATCCAGCGCGGACTGAAGTCCAACCTGGGCGTCATCCTGAGCGGCGCTCAGACCGCTGCCGCGCGCGGCGAACGGCTGAGCCAGTTGCAAGCCCTGCTGCCCTCGATAGACGCGAACGCCAAGGAAACCGTCGTGCAGTTGGACCTGCCCGCCGAGGGATTGCGCATTCCGGGCTTCCCCACCATCATCGGACCCTTTGGATATACCGACGTGCGGGCCTCGCTGACGTGGTCGCTGATCGATGTGGCTTCGCTGCGCAAATACCTGGCCGCACGGCACAACTTCGCCGCCGCTCAGTTGTCGGTACAGGACGCGCGCGAACTGGTGGTGCTGGTGGTGGGCAACGCCTACCTGCTGGCGCTGGCCGATGAAACTCGCGTGGCCAGCGTGGAAGCGCAAGTGGCCACGGCGAAGATTTCACTCGACCAGGCGGTTGAGAATCACAAGGCGGGAACTGCGCCGCTGCTGGATGAGCTGCGTGCCCGCGTGGATTCTCAGTCGCTGGAGCAGCAGTTGATTGTGGCTCGCAACGCTTTAGAGAAGGACAAGCTGGCCCTGGCGCGGGTGATTGGGCTTCCGTTGGCGCAGAGCTTTACTCTGGCCGACAAGGCGCCTTATACGGCCTTCGACCAGATTGACGTGGAGAAAGCCATTCGCGAGGCCCACGCCAACCGGAAAGATCTGGCGGCGATGGTGGAGAAGACCAAGGCGGCCGAGGAGCAGCGCAAGGCGGCGACCGCCGACCGGCTGCCCACACTCACTTTCAATGGCGACTACGGCGATATCGGCACGACGCTGTCGCACTCGCACGGCACCGGCGACGCCGCCGGCACACTGAGCGTTCCGGTCTTTAATGAGTTTGCCCTGCGCGGCGAGGCGCAGGTGACCCAGGCGCAACTCGACACGGCGCAAGCCCGCTTGAGCGACAAGAACGCGCAGGTGGACGCCGATGTGCGCGACGCGCTGTTGGACATTGCCTCGGCGCAAAAGCAGGTCGAGGTCGCAAAATCGAGTGTTGCCCTGGCAGGCGAGGCGCTCAGCGAGGCACAGCAGCGCTACGCCAACGGAGTTAGCGACAATCTGGCCGTCAGCCAGGCGCAGCAGTCCGTGGCCCAGGCCAACGATCAGTACGTGACCAGCCTCTACCGGCACAATGTGGCAAAGCTCAGCCTGGCGCGCGCACTGGGAGCGGGCGAGAAGTACAAGAATTATCTGGGAGGAAAGTAAACGTGGCGGATTTTACTCCAACACCAACGCAAATCGATCCTGACGAGGGCGACGAGATCGCGCAACCGAATACCCGCCGCAGAGTCATCATCGCTGTAGTGATTGCGGTCCTCGTGCTGGTAGCCGCCGGGCTCTGGTGGCGCTCCACTTATAGCGAGGACACCGACGACGCGCAGATCAACGGCCACCTGATCCAGGTAAGCGCGCGCATTGGCGGACAGGTCGCCAAGGTCTACGTCGAGGAGAACCAGGTGGTGAAGGCGGGCGACGTGATCGCCGAGCTGGACCCATCGGACTACAAGGTTGCGGTGGAGAACGCCGAGGCGGCTCTGGCCAGCGCCCAGGCCAACGCCGCGGCGGCAAACGTGAATGTGCCCATCACCACCGTCAACACGGGCAGCAATCTGCGCTCGGCGGACGCGAATGTGAGCGGCTCGCAGGCGGGAGTCGAACAAGCCCAGCAGCAATTGGAATCCGCGCACGCCCGCGTGGCCCAGGCCAAGGCCAACAACACCAAGGCGCAGGCGGATTTGGAGCGCTACAAGCCGCTGGTGGAGAAGGATGTCATCAGCAAGCAGCAGTTTGACGCCGCCGTGGCCGCCGCCGACGCCGCAAAGGCCGCGCTCTCCGACGCCCGCCACTCCGAGCAGGCCGCCAACGAAGGCGTGAAAGTTGCCAAGGAGCGTGAGGCGCAGGCCCAGGCCGGGTTGAAGTTCGCGCAAACGGGGCCCGAGCAGGTGGCCGCGCAGAGCGCCCGCGCCAGGCAGGCCGAGGCGCAGGTGCAGCAAGCCCAGGCGCAGCTCGACATGGCCAAACTCAATCTGAGTTATACGCGCATCCTCGCACCCACGGCGGGCATCATCACCCGCAAGAGCGTGGAAATCAACCAGAACGTCGCGCCGGGGCAGAATCTGCTGATGCTGGTCTCGCTGGAAGGGCTGTGGGTGACCGCCAACTTCAAGGAGACGCAACTGCGGCATATGTTTGCCGGGCAGGCTGTGGAGATTGACGTGGATTCGACGGGGAAGACGTACCACGGCAAGGTGACGCAGATCGGCGGCGCGACAGGCTCGGTGCTCTCGCTCTTCCCGCCGGAGAACGCGACGGGCAACTACGTCAAGGTCGTGCAGCGCGTCCCGGTGCGCATCGACTTCACTGACCTGGCAGGCGAAGATCCCAGCCACGAGCTCAGGCCTGGGCTTTCAGTGGAGCCGAAGGTGCATGTGAAATAGGGGGATTTATCCGTCCCGCAATCCGTTTGAGGTTTCCACACTTGCGCTTTATTTGGGCGCAAAGGTGGGAAAGCGCGAGCCAGCTTCGTTCATGAAGCCTGCGCGAACGGCCACTGCCCCAGCCGCCGCGCGCGAAGACTCGGCTGCGCTTCGACTGAGGGAGTACAGCGATGAATACGGAAGACAATCCAAGTGGAAAAGGATCGTGAATTGGCAGAGTCACAGAGCAAATAGAAGGAAATTTACAAGACGTTCTTATATTACTAAAATGCCAATTGACAATTATTAATAAGAACTTTAGTATATGCTGAATTGTTACTTAGGTCGTGCGATTCGCTTTATCGAGTCGAACGGATCTAGGAAGTCTCGGCCCGTGCGGCACGAACTATGCACGGAACAATGCCATTTGCCTCTTCCCCCGCGGCCGGCTAGGCGCGGTACAAATGGATCTTCTCTGAGGACAATCACAGCTACAAATCGCACTCCGGAATATCGAGAGGGGCAACCGGCCCCATCGCGAATCGCCAATCCGCGGCGAGTCGATCAGGCGCGGGGATGCGCCATCGGCTTGCCACTCAACCTCATTTCTTTATCCCCAATCGAAAGGAGAGTTGTCATGTATCGTCGCTGTTTCTCCCCGATCGCCGTCGCGATCGCTTTCCTGCTGTTAGCCGCCGGTGCGCCAATTGCGTGGACCTATACGCAGAGCGGCGTCGGCCTGGGCTTTGCCAACGTCATTCCCATGGGTCACGAGTGGGTGACTCGCATGGCTGCCATCGAGCTGATCGGCTACGCACCGCCTACCGTTCCCGATATACCCGACCCGAACGACCCCCGCAAGGTTTGGACGCAAGGGCTGGCCAAGAACCTCGACCTTTCCAGCCCCGGCGCGCAGGCCGAGGTTGCTCGCATCAAAGCGCAGCCTTATAACGATCAGCGCTACGCCTCCCGCTACAAGCCGGTTTACGACGCGATTGTCGGCGAGCGCTGGGTGGATATTGCGGGGTATAACGTCCTGGGTGGAAAAGTTCCAGGATGGGTAGACTGCTGGGATGCGGTGGCGCAGGAGCCGGTCGAGGTTCAATACGACCACTTCATGCGCCGCTATGACGAGGCTGGCGGGGCCGGCGGGGTGAGCGCGGCCGCCAACTCGCGGCAGCGATTCATCGACTACTTTGTAGCCGCCGCCATTGCGCCGCCCACCGTCATACAGGTTTACGACGGAGGCGCGGGGGGCTCGGTGCCGGTCAATGTGGATCGCAACTACTTCCTCTTCGGGCGCGCCGTGCATCTGTTTGAAGACTCATTCAGCACCGAACATACGGTGCGCATCCCCGCCGACAACTACACCATTATTCGGCAAGTGAAGAGCTATCTGTGCGCCCCAGGCTCGGAGTTGCACGAGCACGCCGAGTCGGCAATCCTCAACTACTCCAGCGGAGACGTGGTCTGGATTCCCGGCACCGGACTCGATCCCTCCTGGAAGGGTTACAAGGCGAGCGCGATGAAGACTCCCGCGCTGGTGGCCACCGAAGCCACAAAAGACCTTTGGGCGGCCTTCATTCGCACCATGGGTATGCCCATTGGCCAGAGAGAGGACAGGGCTCGCAAGGAAGCGCAAGACCTGGTCCAGAACTGGCTCGATTACAACCGGGAGGAGATGACCACCTGGTACGACGTTGAATCGCACCGCGACGACACTTATGTACTGGCGCCGGGCCAGACCGGCAAGGGGCGCACCGTGAAGCAGTGCATGGCCAGCCTCAATGTCGGCACCGACGATCAGATGACCTATGTCCGCCAGTTGCAGGCCAACCAGCGCAAGTGCATCTACAACGCCCTTCCCTGGCGGGGCTATCAGGATCTGGCCGACACCTCCATGAATATGTACTTCGACTGGCAGTGGCTGAACAAGCTGCGCTACGAAGACCCGCCATCGAGCTACGTGATCCCCAAACTTCCCGCCGACACCGGCACTCGCGTACAGATCAGGAGCGTGGTCAACAACCAGCCCATGATCGCGCCGGATGGCATCCAACCCGATTCATGGGTCTATGTGAAACCCGGAACGCCTTTGGACTTCATCTTTGTGGGCTCCAAGCAGGATGGAGTCTTCCGCCTCACCATGAATCCGAGCCTCTTCCTCAGCTACCGGCTGACGACCGGAGCAGTGAAACTCTATCAGCCGACATCCGTCGAATCGCCCTCGAACTACAAGGTGTCGCCGGCAGGGCCGGGGTGGTCGATCATGAGCATCCCGTGGGGGCCAAGCAAAGGGTACATGAACTACAACAGCTCCACTCAATCGCCGTACATCAATAGCAGCGGAAATCCCGCGAACGTGAACTCTCAGTGGACGATTGCAGGGCTTCAATAAAATGCCGGATGCCCCATCCTTTTCCGGAGACTTGCGAAAAGGATGGGGCATCCACGTACCTCAATCGGCTTGAACCGCGAACGGCCACTGCCCCAGCCGCCGCGCGCGGATCAAATAAATCAGCGTACCGGAAACGGCAATGGCGGCGGCTACGGCCAGGCCCCCCAGCGCGTGGCTGCGGTTGACCAACAGGAAGACAAAACCTCCCATCGCCACCAACGGCGCCAGCGGATAGAGCGGAATTTTGAACGGCCGCGCCAGCTGTGGCCTCTGCGCCCGGAGCAGCATCACACCCACCTGTTGCGGGAAGAACTGCAACAGAATGCGCGTGATTACTAGCATGGTAATCACCTGCTCCAGCGAGAAGAAGCAGAAGCACGCGGCCACCAACCCCAGAGCCACCAGCGAGCGGTGGGGAATGTTGTGCCTGGGATGGACTGCGGCCAGGAAGCGGAAGTAGTTGCCGTCCTTGGCGGCGGCGTAGGGCACGCGCGAGTAACCCAGCAGCAGCGAGAAGACCGAGGCGAAGGCCGTCCAGATGATCAATGCGGCCATCAGGCGCCCGGCCACGCTGCCAAAGGCGGAGCGCGCAATGTCGGCCACCAGTTGCAGGCGAACCGTCGCGCCCGCGCTTGCGTGCGCCGCAGCATCGCGCATCGAAGGCAGAGCAGCCAGATTCATCAGCACGTAGAACACCGAGACGAAGAGCACCGAGAGCAGAATGGCGCGAGGAATCGTTCGCTCCGGCCTCTTCACCTCGCCGCCGAGAAAGCAGATGTTGTAGTAGCCCCAGTAGCAGTAGGTGGTCAGCAGCGTGGCCTGCGCCAGTCCGCCTAGCGTCAGACTCAGCGGCACGGCGGGCGACGCGGGCATCTGCCAGCCGCCGCCAATCGCAAAGCCGGAGACAATCACCCCGGCAATCGCCACTAAGACCCCGGCAAAGAGCACCCAGGCGAGGCGCGTAATCGAACTCAAATTGCGATAGAGCAGCGCCGTGACCAGCAAACAGGCTGCGGCGGCGGCGAAGTTCGAGCCGTGAAGCGCGGGCAGGGCGGCGAAGGGCGCTTGATCAAGCCCCGGCCAGAACCACGCCAGAAAGCTCGCCAGGCCGATGCAGCCGGAGGCAATCGAGAGCGGCGCGGTGAAGCTCACCTGCCAGACATAAAGAAAGCTGAGCCAGTTTCCGGCGCGCTGGGGGCCGTAGATCTCGCGCAAAAAAGCATACGAGCCGCCGGCGCGCGGGAAGGCTGCGCCCAGCTCGGCCCACACCAGCCCGTCGGCCACGGCGATCACCGCACCCAGTACCCACGCCCACACCGAGAGCCGGCAGCCCGCCGCGGCAATCACCAGCGGCAGCGTGATGAACGGCCCGACGCCGATCATCTCCAGCATGTTGAAGGCCACCGCCGAACGCAGGCCGATGCGGCGCTGTAGGGGGGCGGCTGAGTTGGAGGAGGCCAGAGGCATGAGGCTCTTTCGCTCCCCGGATTGTACACTGGCGACAGGTATGATTCGAACCGAGCGAGCATTTCGTGCAGTTGTTTTGGCAGCCCTTGCGAGCCTGATGGCAGCGGGCGCGTTGCCCCTGGCGGCGCAGCAGGCGGCACAACCAGCGGCAATTGCAGCCTCCGAGCCGGCTTCCATTCCTCTTCCCGAGCCCAGCGAGATCGCTCTCCCCTTGCCCGAGGACCGCGGCGCGGCGGCTCTGGAACAAGCGCTCAAGCGCCTCTCGACCACCGCCAGCGTGATGATGATCGTCGCCCATCCGGACGACGAGGACGGCGCGCTGCTGACTTATCTCTCGCGCGGCATGGGCGCGCGCGCGACGCTGCTGACGCTCAATCGCGGCGAGGGCGGACAGAACGCCATCTCCGCCGACGCCGACGACGCGCTGGGCCTGATGCGCACCAACGAACTGCTGCGCGCCGATGAGTTTTACGGCGCAAAGCAGCTTTGGGGCACGGAGGCGGACTTCGGCTTCTCCAAGACGCAAGAGGAGTCGTTCGCCAAATGGGGCCACGAGCGCGTGCTCTACGACGCCGTGCTGGCCGTGCGCCGTGAACGGCCGCAGGTGATCGTCTCCACTTTCGTCGGCGGCGTCAGCGACGGACACGGCCACCATCAGGTCTCCGGCGAGATCGCGCAGGAGGCATTCAAGGCCGCTGCCGACCCAACCGTCTTTCCAGACCAGCTTAAAGACGGCCTGCAACCCTGGCAGCCGCTGGCCGTCTACTCGATGGTCCCCTTTGCGCCTATCACCGAGAAGGGAATCTTCGATTACGCCACCGGCAAATGGGCTCCGGCGCGCTTCAAGAATTACGTGACCGGCGAGTGGACCGAGGGCGTGCTCTCGGCCGATGTGACGATTCCGGTGGGCAATCTGGACCCGGTGCTGGGCCGCAGTTCTGTGCAGATCGCGCGCCAGGGCTGGGGGGAGCAGAAGTCGCAGAACGGCGGCGCGAATCCGGCGCTGAGCGGCCCGGCGACGACCAGCTATCACCTGTGGGCGGTGGACCCCAAAGCGAAAGTACCTCCAAATGTCTATCCAGAGTCCGGCAACCTCTTCTACAACCCTTTGGCTCGCATGAACACCCGAATCGAGGGAATAGCCAGCCTGGCAACCGGAACGCCTCCCCCGTGGCTCACTGTGCAACTGCAACATATTTCAGCCGGCATCGACCGTGTTGAAGAGTTGGGAATGAATCAGGTCGATTTGGCCCATCGGTATCTTGCGGCGCACAAACTGGCCTCTGTCTATAGACAGACGATCAACCTGCGCTCTCAGGTAGCCGCAGGCACCTTTGACCCAAAATCCAAAGCGTCCATTCTCTTCGAACTCGACGCCAAGATCTATCAGTTTCAGTTCGCGCTCAAGGAATTGCTAGGCCTGGACCTGATCGCCTTTACTACCAAAGCGGAGAATCAGCCAAGCTTCGGAGGCAGAGGTGCATCCGCCGACGAAACCCCGCGCAGCGTGACGCCGGGCGAGGAGTTCCGCGTTCGCGTCCACGCCGCTCAGGCCATGATGGAGACGCGGCTCAGCCGGGTGTGGCTGGAGAGCCGCGGCGGCGATCCCTGGAAGAGCGAGCTGGCCAGCGGCCCCCTCGATCCGGCAGCTCCGGCCGCCGACTCCATCTTCCAAGTGCGCGTACCCGAAGACGCACAGCCCACTCAGCCCTACTTCACGCGCCCCTCGATCGAGCAGCCGTACTATGACCTGACCCAACCCGAGTATCGCCTGCGCTCCTTTGCGCCCTATCCGCTGGCGGCCTGGGCGGAGTTCACCTTCGACGGGCTACCCATCCGCATTGGCCAAGTGGTGCAAACGATGCAGCGCGTTCCTGTCGTGGGAGGCGTCTTTCAGCCGCTGGTAGTCACGCCCGCGATCGGCCTCCGCATCGACCCCGAAGCGCGCATCCTCCCGCTCGACGGCAGCGCCCTGCCGGTGCGCGTCACCGTCTATACCCAAGCCGCCGCCGAAGGCACTGTCGAGCTGAAACTGCCCGCCGGATGGAAGTCGCAACCGGCAGAAGCGAGCTTCCACCTATCTGCTGCGGGCGATACGGAGCCTTTGATCTTTTCTGTAACGACGGATGGCGCTATGACAGGCGCGTATACGATTCAGGCCATCGCCCACTCGGATGGTCACCAATATAAAACCGGCTGGCAGAGCATAGGGTATCCCGGCCTGCGCCCCTACAACCTTTACCGGCCCGCGCAGTTGAAGACTCGCAAGCTCGACGTGAAGCTGGCGCCGGGGCTGCGCATCGGCTACGTGATGGGCACCGGCGACCGGGTTCCGGAGGCCATCGAAGGCCTGGGCGTCACGCCGCACCTGCTCACCGCCGCCGAGTTGACCACCGCAGACCTCTCCCCCTGGAACGTGATTGTCATCGGCATTCGCGCCTACTCCGCGCGCCCTGAGCTCACCGCCGCTCAGCCACGGCTCGACGAGTTTGTCCGCCGCGGCGGAACGCTGATTGTCCAGTACCAGAGCGGCAACTTCCCTGCCCCGTATCCGTTGTCGATGGGGCGCATGGCGGAGCGCGTGGTGGACGAGCAAGCGCCGGTGAAGCTGCTGGAGCCGGATCACTCCCTGCTGCGCTGGCCGAATGAGATCGGAGGCACGGATTTTGACGGCTGGGTCGAGGAGCGCGGCCACTCCTTCCTCGATAGCTGGGACAAGAGTTACACGCCGCTGACCGAGACTGCCGACCCCGGCCAATCTCCGCAGCGCGGCGGCCTGCTGGTGGCGCATCCCGGCAAGGGGACATATATTTATGCAGCCTTTGCGCTCTATCGCCAGCTCCCCGAGTTAGTGCCAGGAAGTTATCGCCTGCTGGCTAACCTGCTGAGCGCGGGCCAGGACAGCGGGCTGCGCCCGTAACGCTCGAACCGAATTATTTGGTAATTACACCCAGACAGGCGCGGACGAGGACATCCGCGCTACAGCCGGCTAGGACGCCGGCGCTACATTATGGCCTTTAGCAATTCTTGCGGTCACGGTACTAACCGGTGGAAATCAGCCATGCATTTATCAAATCAGGATAACTTTCTATGTTAAAAGAAGGTTAAATTATCGCCCAGCCCGAAGTGTGAATACATACGACAACTTTGTTAAAAGTGGATGAATTCGTCAAATATTCATAATCTTCTGCGACTCTTGAATAGAAAGCGGTCAGGAAAGCTCAGCTTGCGCGGAATCACATTCCAGGCCGTCGAAGTACGTCCCGTACACCCGTTGGGATTCTATCCGCCAATCGAGCGAAGCCATGATTCAAACCGATTTGAAAGGAAAATGAGAGGCCCCATGAACTTCAAATTCAAGATCGCCGCCGCGGCAATGCTGGCAGTATGCGTTGTTGCTTCCTATGGACAGTCAAGTGACACTCAACCGCCGGTGAAGAAGCACGTTGCAACCAAGAAGGCTCAAAAGCCTGAACCGCCTCCGCCCGTTGAAGTGAAAAAGCTCCGTGCGCCTGCCGAACCATCCGTGACAGATGCGATTATGGAACTCCGCCGTGATCTGGAGAGCCAGATCAACGACCTTAAGAACGATCTGGCCGTGAAGGACGCGCAGTTGAAGCAGGCCCAGCAAGCCGCCGCCGCCGCCCAGGCCTCCGCCGCCAAGGCGCAAGCCGCGGCTGAATCCCAGCTACAGGCGGTGACCGATAACGCCGCCGCCGTCAGCACGCTGCAATCCTCGGTCACCGACCTCAAGGGGAATCAGGCGTCGCTGGCCACCACGGTTTCCGACGCGACGACCCAGATCAAGAAGGACTTCTCAAATCCGGAGGTGCTGCGCTATAAGGGCATCACACTTTCTCCCGCGGGCAGCTTCCTGGCGGCTGAAACTGTGGACCGCACAGCGGCCACCGGCGGCGGCCTCAATACCGCCTTCACCGGCATTCCACTCCTGAACTCCGACTTGGCAAAAATGAGCGAGTTCCAGGGAACGGGCCGTCAGTCCCGCCTGGCCCTCAAAGCCATCGGTAAGTTGCCTTACATGACCATGACGGGTTACTACGAATTGGATTGGCTGGGCACCGGCATCACCTCTAACAACAACCAGAGCAACAGCTACGTGATGCGCCAGCGCCAGCTCTGGGCCGATGCCAAGCTGAACAGCGGATGGGATTTTTCAGGCGGCCAGGGATGGTCGCTGGCCGCTGAGACCACCAAGGGCCTCACGCGCGGTACTGAAATTCTGCCGGCCACCATCGATCCCCAGTATAATGCGGGCTTTGTATGGACCCGGCAGTACAGCTTCCGGGTGAGCAAAGATATCGGCAATAAGGCATTCATCGGCGTCTCCGCCGAAAACGCCGAAACCCTCAATCCTGCCGGCACCATCGTTCTCAACTCCGGCACTACCATCTTGCTCGGCAGCGGCGGAACAGGCGGCGGACTCTATAACTCCACCGCCAACTACTCCTTCAATATCGCTCCCGATTTCATTGTGAAGGCTGCTTTCGAGCCGGGTTGGGGTCATTTTGAGATCTTCGGCATCGAGCGCAGCTTCCGCGACCGCATCTATCAAACCGGCGCGGCTCCCTACAACGACACGGAGATGGGAGCCGGCCTCGGCGGAGGCTTCCGCGGACCACTCGCCAACAAGAAGATCACCATCGGCCTGAAGGGCTTGTGGGGCCAGGGCGTCGGCCGTTACGGTTCCTCCACTATCGCCGACGTGACCATCAAGCCCTCCGGCTTAATTTCTCCGCTGCACGGCTTCTCCGCCCTCAGCACCGTGGAACTCAATCCCACGCCGCGCCTCATGATCTACCTCAACTACGGCGACGATTACATCAATCGCGACATCCTCAGCACCACGGCCAACGTCGGCTACGGCAATTGGCTGGCCAATATGTCAGGCTGCAATACCGAAGCTGCGGCAAGCACCACTTATAGCAACAGCGGAACCGGCTTCGGCAATGGGTCAAATCCAGCGAACTGCGGCGGCAACAACAAGGACGTTCAAGAAGGCACGGTGGGCTACTGGTATGACATCTACAAAGGACCGATGGGCCGTCTGCGCCAGGGTCTCCAGTACAGCTACATCGAGCGCGACCTTTGGTCCGGCACGGGCGGCACCACCAATCCCGGCGGCAAGGCCGACGGCACTGACAACATGGTCTTCACCTCCTTCCGCTACTACCTTCCGTAAACCGCTTACCAGCGGCTTCGGCAGCAGCAAGAGAGGCAGCCCCACACCGGGCTGCCTCTTCTGTTCTCCGGCGGAAGTATCCGTATTGCGCTGTTCTTCCTCGTTCACAGAATCGCTTCGCAGCTCCTCTTCCTATACTGGAAGCATGGCTAACACTCCGCCTTGCGGATGGACGCTGGAAGAGGCCGCGCGCACACGCGGCGCGCTGCGCATAGCCGGAGTGGACGAGGCGGGCCGCGGACCGCTCTTCGGGCCGGTGGTCGCCGCCGCGGTCATTCTGACGCCGGGCTTCCGCTTCAATGGCCTGACGGATTCGAAAAAACTCACCGCAAAGAAGCGCTCGGAACTCGATGTGGAGATTCGCGCCAATGCAGTTTGCTGGGCCATCGCCGAGGTGGACGCCGAGACCATCGACCGCATCAACATTCGCCAGGCCTCGCTGCTGGCCATGCGCCGCGCCGTCGGGCAACTCGCACTCATCCCCGACTACCTGCTCATCGACGGCCGCGACGCCATCGATTGCGAATGCCGGCAGCAGGCCGTCGTCCACGGCGACGCAATCAGTTTTTCCATCGCCGCCGCCAGCGTGCTGGCCAAGGTCTGCCGCGACCGCCTGCTGGTGGAACTGGACCGCGAGTATCCCGGCTACGGCCTGGATCGGCACAAGGGCTATGGCTGCCCCGCGCACCTTACCGCCCTCGAACGCCTTGGCCCCACGCCATTGCACCGCAAGAGCTTTCGTCCCGTGGCGCAGGCGTTGCTTCGTTTTCGAGGAATAATTTGAGCATTTTCGCAAATTGTGTAAACCGGACTTTTATTGGCTTCCCACCCATTCCGCAGAAAACGCGGAATGGATGGGGCACCGAAGTCTATAGAAAAGCAAAAATGCTCTAGTCGCAGTTGGTATTGTGCTGTTTTGTTGGAGAGTGCAAGAGGATGGGTAATTGGCGATCAGCAGAGAGATTGCTCCGCCCATCAATGAAAAGGCCCGGCGCTTGGCCGGGCCTCTTGGTTGCTGAAGTGCAATGAGAATTACTGAGCTGCCGGCGGGGTGACCGCAGGCTCGTTGCCGCCCTTGGCGGGTGTGAGTCCGGGCACTGCCGGCGCTGCCGTTACCTCACCTGTAACAGCCTCCTGCAGGTTGATGCCATAGTGTTCCAGGGTGGATGCGAGCGTCTGGTAGAGGCCGGCGCGATCCCGGGCGTAGGCGGCCTGCGCAGCGAGAAGATTATCCTGTGCCGCTGCCAGGTTCTTCTGCTGCAACAGGACATTGGCTGTGGTGGAGGCTCCCAGCCGCAGCTTCTTCACTTCTGCGTCCAGGCTTTGCTGCGCATAGTCATGAGCGGCGATGGAGGCCTGCACCTGAGCGCGGTCGTTGGTGAGCGCGAACTGCGCGTTTACCACATTCATGCGGATCTGCGTGTAGAGCTGCTCCAGCCGCAGTTCCGCCTGGCGGTACTGAATCAGCGCCGCGGCCTGCTCGGCCTGCGCGGTGCGATTGCGGATGGGAATGGTGACATTGAAGCCGAAGCCCTTGTCCGGGGAGGAGTTGTTGAACGCGTTGTCGAGGGCCGTTCCATAGCCGCCGGTGCTGGGCGGGCAAACGCCGCCATAGAAACTGCAGTTGAGCTTGGGATTGGTGGTGCCGGCCACGCCGGAACCGCTCAGGTAGCCAAAGACATCCACCGTGGGCAGCAACCCGTTCTTCGCGCCGCGCAGCGTAATCTCGTCATTCTTGAGCGCCAGGACAGCCTGCTCCAGCACCGGGCTATTCCTGAAGGCCTGTTGCACCAGATCGTCGATCGGCTGCTTCTCTTCGGGAATCTCCGCGATGCTGACGCGGTCGGTGGGAATGATGACAGCCGCCACCAGCGCGGGATCGTTCAGGTTGCGGGCGATGGCCTGCTTGATGATCTGCTGTTGGTAGTTGAGCGTGCTCTGCGAGCTGATCAGCGCCTGTTTGTCCGAGGAAACGGCTGCGTCGGAGTTCACCACGTCCAGCGGGGCCAGGGTTCCAATCTCCAACTGCTTGCGGTTGTCGGCAGCCAGCTTGCTGCTCTGTTCGAGCGCCTGCTGCTTGGCCTGCACATCCTCATAGGCGTTCACCAGCCCCCAGTAGATGTTCTCTACCTGATTGACGGTGTAAAGAATCTGCTGGCGGAAGGTGGAGTCGGTGATGCGTCGGTTGTTGGTCGCCTGATAGACAAAGCGCTTGTTGACCCAAATGCCGGCGCCCTGCAGCAGATGCTGGGTTACCTGGGCCTTGAAGCTGGCGTTGTACTGCGGGCTGTAGGTGGTGACTGCGTTGGTCGAAGTCGCGGCAGTGTTGTTCCATGTGAATTGAAAGGCAGTGCCCGTCACGAAGCCCTGGTTGTAGGCGAAGTTGTAAGTATTGGTCGTGCTGGTGCCGCCAGTAAAGAAGCTGCTGGAGGGCGAAGTGGCGCGATCAAACTGCAGATTCGCCGTGACGCTGGGGTCGGTGCTCTCCGGAGTCGGTCCCGCGCCCGAAGCGGAAAGCGTCAATCCCGCGCTGCCGGTCGCCGAGCCGCCCGTTGCGCCGCCGGGTCCGCCGCCCACGACGGTAGACGAGGAGTAGCCGCCCTGGGTGAAGCTGTTGACCGTTGCGCCGGAACCTTGCAGGAACTGTCCGGCATGGGCCCGCATCAGGTCCAGGTCCGCCAGATCCATGTAGTAGCGGGAGATGGCGATGTCGTAGTTGTTCTCCAGAGCCAGCGCCAGAGCATCGGAAAGGCTGAGGTAAATCTTTCCGTTCTTCACCAGATCGCCCAGGCGCACCGAGTTCTGAAAGCTTGCCTTGGCGATGGTGGTAGGCACATAGGCGTTGATCGGATTACCGAGAAAACCGCCCGCCGGCTTGGAGAAATCACGCTTCGACTGACGCAGGTCCAAAGGCTCGGTCAGCACCGGCGCTGGAGCGGCTGGCAGCTCGGAGGCTGCTTTGTCCGGCCCTGTAGCCCCAGCTCCAATCTGCTGGGCAAATCCGGAGGGCGATCCAGCCGCCAGGGTCAGCATCACCACCGCCGCGGCGCGCAACCGATAGCCCGCCTCTCCGCGCGCGTTGCGCGCAGTCTTCTCCTGCTGCTCAAAGATACGTTTACCGAACAATTGCATGTTTCCTCTCCACGAGTTGGTTCCTCTTTGGGATTTGATGAGGCAATTAGGGCGTCCTTTTCAAAGACGACCGGCGAGCCTCTCCGGACTCATAAATGTGACGATCCAGGACAAGATTCGTTGATAGCGAGGCGCGACAATCTGCCTATCGGTCAATACGCGCGCGGCTTCCGGTTCGTTCCATGCTGCCCCGCCAGCGAAGGATGCGAAAAGCTGAGTATAACAACCGGGGTCGGGAATCAGGGGTCAAGGTTCATGGATCAGCTGCATTCTTCGCTCTCTGGCGGCTTGGTCGGCTACCCTGTAGTCAGCAGCGATTCCCGTGACCGAAGAGACCCAACCCGCGCCGTTGCTCCAGAACTGGAAGCTGACCCTGGCATACGACGGCACGGAGTTTCGCGGCTGGCAGGTGCAGCCGGGCGAGCTCACCGTCCAGGGCGAGCTGCAAGCAGCGATCAGGCGGGTCACTGGAGAATCGCCGCTGCCCCAGGGCTCGGGGCGCACCGACGCCGGCGTGCACGCGCTCGGCCAGGTGGCCAGCTTCGCGCTGGCCGCGCCGATTCCGCCAGAAAACCTGCAACGCGCCCTCAACCGGACGCTGCCTCCGGCGATTCGGATCCTGGAAGCGAGAACGGCGCCCAGCACTTTTCATGCACGGCATTCGGCGGTGGCCAAGAGCTATGAGTACCGCGTCTTTCGAGAGGCGATCTGCCCGCCGTTCCTGGCCCGCTACGTCTATGCCTGCCCCTGGCCGATGGACGTGGAGGCGATGCAACGCGCGGCGCGGCTCTTAGAGGGCGAGCACGATTTTATGAGCTTTGCGGCCACCGATCCGGAACTGGTCAATCGCGGCTACGATCCGGATGGGAAGCCCGATACCAGGCCCCTTCCCAGGGAGGGCTTTCAGGCGGAGCCGCCGATGGCTGCAACGGTACGCAGAATCTTCTCTTCAGACTGGAAAGAGCGACAATGTGAAGCCGGAACGCTCCTGGTCTATCGCGTGCGCGGCAGCGGCTTTCTGCACCACATGGTGCGCAATTTGGTAGGAACGATGCTGGATGTGGGCCGGGGACGGCTCAGCGCCGGCGCAATCCCCGGAATTCTGGCCGCCCGCAGCCGCGCCGCAGCCGGACCAACCGCTCCGGCGCGGGGGCTGTTCCTGCATTCGGTGGAGTATGACGAGGCGGAATGAAATCAACGTTCTCCATTGTTGCATGAGAAGCCATTTGAGGAGGATACTCGACGCATGAAAGCACGTTTTCTCATCTCTCTTCTGCTTACGGCCTCTATCTCTCTTGCTCAAGGAACGCCCAGCAGCGACCTCCACGCGCCAACATTCGTCGAGAAAGTCACCCTCGATTGGGACCATTCCGGGACGCCCACTACATTTACACTTTCTTATCAGCACAGAACTGACGGGGCCGGAGATGCAGATCGGCTTGTCATCAATCGCAAGGGGAACAAGCCGTGGATTTGGCTCAACAAAGAAGATGAATGGACTACGCTTAGCTCGGATTTTGGCCCCAAGCTTGTCTCCATGAATCTTCTCTCTTCCAAAAGAATGCTCTTCGTCCGTTCAGGCACAGGTCCGGATGCGCACATTTATCTGATCTTGCGGGGCGGTGGCTATGGTTGCTGCGTCGGCAGCCTAACCGTTTTAACGCCTAGTAAAGATGGAACGCCGAAGATCGTTTTCTACGCTGAAGAACACCTCTTGCAGGATATTCTTCCATTACCTGACGGGACTGGAATCTCCTTGGTTGGACAACCGAGTGATGATGAAGGACTTGCGGATAACGCAGAATCCTACGATCCGTACCGGGTCTATGTAATCAAGGCAGACCAGCCCGCGCGTTACGACCTAGAGCAATCAAAGGCTATCACTATTAAAGACTATTGCGAATGGGCCGGACCCACATACAACGAGAAATTCATTGCTGTAAATATCGATGCTGGAAAGTGGGGCGCTGAACACTGTCGCGCGATGACTGAAGCACAGTTCGGCGCCTACCGCGAAAAACATCCAGAGCAATTCCCCAACGAATAGCCAAGATATCAACAACTATTTAATTGCTATCGGCCCAATGCAGTCTTTATTTATTCTGATAAAAGGACTATATTCAGCCTATTAAAGAACTAATGGAGGTCTCATGCGCTATTCCACCCAGATCAAGCCCATCAGCTACGTCAAGGCCCACGCCGCCGAGTTGCTGGACCGGATTACCGAGGAGCGGGAGCCGATCATCATCACTCAGAACGGCGAAGCGCGGGCGGTGCTGATGGACGTGGTCAGCTACGAGCAGATGATGGAGGAGACCCAAACGCTACTCAAGCTTCTGGCGCTGGCGGACAAGGAGATTGAGGCCGGGGAAACGGTTCCCATTGAAGAGGTGATGGCGGAGTTCGGCATGGAGGCCGTGGAAGCCTGATGTCCTATGCCGTCCGGTTTACCAAAGGCGCGCGGGCTGATCTGCGCGAACTCCATGCCTACATTGCGAAGAACGACTCGCCGGAAAACGCGGATTATGTGGCACGAGAGATCGTTCGAGCCGCGCTGGATCTGCGGGATTTCCCCAACCGCGGAGCGCATCCGCCGGAGTTGCTGGCGATGGGCAACCGCTCCTATCGCCAGATCTTCTTCAAGCCTTACCGGATTCTGTACCGCATTCGCGGCAAGACCGTGTACATTGCCGTGATCGCCGATGACCACCGTAATATGCAAGAACTGCTGATGCGCCGGCTGGCCGGTTCATTGTGAGGAAGCATTCCCGGTGGCTCAAGCCGCGCTCTATGAAGAAACAAGCGTGGACCAGGAGGTCCACTCTACAGCCGGCCGGGAGGCCGGCGCTACAGTTTCATGCCCCGTAGGTTGGCGAAAGCGGTGGACGACTGACAAACGAGAGATTCTCCATGCTATGGCTTGTTTTCAGCCTGTTTAGTCCTACCAGGCTTCAAAGGCAATCGGCTCTTCGCGATCCGCGCTGCATGCACTCTGGAAGACGGAGTGCTTCAGGAAGTTAACATCGTCGCGGCGCGGGAAGTCGTTGCGGAAGTGTGCGCCGCGGCTCTCGGTGCGCGCCAGCGCCGAAGCCAGGATGGCGTGGGCGACGCGGCTCATGGACAGCGCCTCGGCCAGCCGGCGGCTTCCCTTACCTAGTCCGGCCAACTCGGCCAGCGCCTCAGCGCACGCCTTCTGCGCAGCCAGACCCAGGCGCAGCGTGGACTCCTCGCGCAGCAGTCCGGCGTAGGCCCACATGGCGGCTTGCAGGCTGGTGATGATCTCCTCCAGGCGGGCTTGTTCGGCAGCCGTAAGAGGCACGGGAACGCTCTGGGGCGCGTCAGCCGTCTGCAAGGCCAGGGCGTCGTCGAGCATCGATTGCGCGGCGCGCGCGCCGAAGACGAGGCCTTCGAGCAGCGAGTTCGAGGCCAGGCGATTTGCGCCGTGAACGCCGGTGCAGGCCGCCTCGCCCGCCGCGTAAAGCCCCGGCAAAGTTGTCCGGCCAAAGAGGTCCGTCCGAATCCCACCCATCAGGTAATGCGCCGCCGGGCGCACCGGGATCAGGTCTCGGGCTAGATCGAGGCCGTACTTCGCCAGCAGGGCGCTGATGCCGGGAAAGCGGTGATGCAGGTCGATGCCCCGGACGGCGCGCATGTCGAGATGAACGACGCGGACTTCGCCCGGCTTGGAGCCCATCCCCTCGCGGGTAATCGCGCGCGCAACCACATCGCGGGGCGCCAGTTCGAGCAGCGGATGATAGCGCTGCATGAAGCGCTCGCCGCGGTCGTTGCGCAGGATTGCGCCCTCGCCACGCAGGGCCTCGGAGAGCAGGAAGCGCGGCGCGCCGGGGAGCGAGAGCGCGGTGGGATGGAATTGATAGAACTCCATGTCGGCGAGCTGAGCGCCGGCCTCAGCGGCCAGGGCGATGCCGTCGCCGGTGGCCACGGCGGGGTTGGTGGTGTCGCTGTAGACCTGGCCCGCTCCGCCGGCGGCGACGAGGACGGCGCGCGCGCTGACCCGCTCCAGGACGCGCTGCGGGCGGCGTTCGCAGTTGAGCAGGTCGGCGGCAATCACGCGTCCATCGGCGACGACCAAGCCGGTGACCGTGGTCCATTCGGCAAAGCGGATGCGTTTGTGGACGCGGGCAAAGGCGGCCAGCGAGCGGCTGATCTCGGCGCCGGTGGCGTCGCCGTTGGCGTGCAGGATGCGGGGCAGGGAGTGCGCGCCTTCGCGGGTGCGCAGCAGCTCACCCGCTTCAGAATCGAAGGCCGCGCCCCACTCGATCAGTTCGGCCACGCGCACCGGCCCTTCGGCCACCAGCGCCTGGGCGGCGGGACGATGGACCAGCCCGTCGCCGGCGTTGACGGTGTCATCGAGGTGCAGCGCAACGTCCGCGTCGCCCTCCATGGCTACGGCGATGCCGCCCTGCGCGTAATGGGTGTTGGATTCGGCGACGGACTCCTTGGTGACCACCAGAACCTCGCCGTGACGGGCCAGTTCGACGGCCGCGCGCAGCCCGGCCACACCCGCGCCTATCACCAGAAAATCGACTTGCGACGATGCTGCCATAAGGGTTAAGGCTAACACCGGAAGGCAGGAAACAGGGAATAGGGAATAGGGAATAAGGCCAGACGAAGTCCGAAGCGAGGCCGCGAGCGATGCTTGCAAGCGGTGCTTCTTATTGCTCAGACTTGATGAATGCTTGCGGATAAAGTCATAAATGTAAGGATAGATAGACGACAACCCCCGACGTTGTGAGGGAGACTCTGGAAGAGCTTCAAAATCCTTATGGTAGCTGCTGTTGCTGGACTCTTCTTTACGGCTGCATACAGCATCCCACGCAACACAGGTAACCGCAGACACCTCAAGGGGGGTAACTTATGCGCGGACTCAAAACTCTACTCGGAACTACAGCTTTGGTTATAGGCATGGCGCTTGCGCCAGCAGCTCAGGCGCAAATCGAAGTCGGCATCGGCATTCAACCGGTCTGTTCCTACGGCTATTACGACTATGCTCCATACGCCTGCGCGCCCTATGGATTTTACGGGCCAGGCTACTTTTACGGCGGCGTCTTTCTGGGCATGGGCCCATGGGCCGGCTGGGGCTATGGCCACGGCTGGGGCGAGCATCGCTTCGTCAATGGCGGCGGCGGGAGCTATCGCGGCGGCGGCGGCGCCATGGCCAATCGCAGCAGTTTTGCGCGCGGTGGCGGCGGAGCACGCGGCGGGACAGCGGTTCGCACCAGCGGAGCGGCACGCGGCAACGTAGGGGCATCCCGTTCCGGCGGAGCGCGTCCCAGCGCAGGCCGCGCGGCAGCTCCTCACGCGGCAGCTCCTCACGCGGCAGCTTCTCATGCCAGCGCACCGCACGCGGCGGCAGCGCATAGCGGCGGCGGCGGTCATGCCAGCGGCGGCGGTGGACATGCCGGCGGCGGCGGTGGACATGCCGGCGGCGGCGGCGGACGCAGGTAATCTGAATGCTGCATCAGGCAGCTGATAGACCAAGAAGCGGCGGAACTTAACGGCTCCGCCGCTTTGCTTTTGCGGAGACACTTTGCGAAATAATTATTTGGACTGGTCGCCCTGTAACCGTGACACAGTGTAAGCTGACTAGCAGATTGTTTTCGGAGGCTCGACGCGAATGGAGATTTACAAGCAGCTGCCGCCAGAAGCCGTGCAGATTGTTCTGGTTCTCTTCCTGTCGTTTCTGATAGGACTGGAGCGAGAGGAGCGCAAGGGGTCAGGAGGCACTTACTCTTTCGGAGGAGTGCGCACCTTCCCGCTGATTGGCCTGATCGGCTACTCCATGGCCCTGGTGGCGGGCACGCAACTGCTGCCGGTGGCTGTGGGCTTTCTGGTCGTCGCGGGCTTTCTACTCGTCTCCTACTGGCACAAGATTTCCACGGTCCAAGCCGCCGGAGTTACCTCCGAGATCTCCGGCCTGGCAACCTTCCTGGTGGGCGCGCTTGCCTGTTACGGGCATTTATGGATTGCCACCGCGCTGGGCGTGGCCTGCCTGCTGCTGCTCGATCTGAAGGCCGCTCTGGAAAAGCTCGCCGTGCGCATCGCTCCCAATGAGATTTTTACCTTCACCAAGTTTCTCTTCCTGAGCGGAGTCATTCTGCCGATTCTGCCCAATCAGGAATTCAGCCAGTTCCATATCAATCCCTTCAAGACCTGGCTGGTGGTGGTGGCGATCAGCACGGTCTCATACGCCAGCTATGTGCTGCAAAAGCTGACCAAGGGACAAGGCGGGATCGTGCTGGCGGCGCTGCTGGGCGGCGCTTACTCCTCCACGGTCACTACCGTCGTGATGGCGCGCCGGGCTAAGCGCGAGCTGCGCCCGCATCTCTTCGCCGGCGGCATCCTGATCGCCTGCGGGATGATGTACCTGCGGCTGGTGATTCTTCTTGCGCTCTTCAACCGGCAACTTATGCTCACGCTTTACATTCCCTTTCTTGTGCTGGCTGGCGTGGCGGTCGGGGGCGGCTGGCTTTGGTCGCGCTGGGCAGATAAGAATACTCAGGATGTGCAACGGGAGGCCGAACCGAATAATCCGCTGGAGTTACTGACTGCCTTTCTTTTTGCCGGACTTTTTCTGGCCATGCTGATCATTACCCAGTTAGCCGTCACTTATCTGGGAAGAACGGGAGTAAATACTTTGGCCGCGGTGATGGGAGTCAGCGACGTGGACCCGTTCATCATGGGCCTGACGCAGGCGGCGGGCACGCTGACGCCGCTGAAGGTCGCGGCCGGCGCGGTGGCCATCGCCGCCGCCAGCAATAACATTGCGAAAGGGTGCTACGCCTACAGCCTGGCCGACCGCAAGACCGGCATACAGGCGCTGGCGATGCTGGTTACGCTGGCGTTGCTTGGCCTTGTTCCGTTGTTTTGGCTGGGGTGAGGATCAGGGGTTGCCGGAGGCTCATCAGCTTACTTCGAGGGTGGATTCGCGGGTGCAGGTTAGCGTGAAGGGCTGGCTTCCGCTAATTCTGAGCCGATAGAAGCAGTCCGGCTCCGCAGGGGGAAGTTCCGCGCCGCTCTCGATGGCTCGGCAGACTAAATCCGGATGGCGGTCCCAGAGAATCTCGCAGGCCACCGGGAGGCCCGCCTGGGCGTTCAGAGCCGCGTACTCCAGTTGCGAGACGGCCCGGACCACGGGATCATAGTGCTGCTCAAGCGAACGAAGAAAGCTTCGGCTGAGTTCTTCAATGAAGGGCGAGGTAGCGTTGCGGTTAAAGTAATCCGTGACCAGCGCCTCGAAGGATCCCAGGCGCTTGAGCAGGCGGGAGGTTTGGCGGCATTGGGCTTCGATCTGGAAGGTGCGCCACCAGATGGCAATCTTGCGCAGCATGGCCAGTTCGCGGGAGCCTTCGACGAGACGCAGCCAGGGGTCGCGGGGAGGCGTGCCGCGGGATTTTAAAAGATTCAACACGCCGCGCTGCTGGAGTTCCAACTGGGTCATTGGAGCACCGCCTGAGGGAGGACCGTTTGCCGTAGGCGCTGGAGCTCGCCGCAGATGGCATCATGGCCCAGCAATCCGACCGCTTCCTTCAGGTACTCGAAGGTGACGGCGCGCAGATTGGGAGCGCGCCGGACGATCTCACAGGCGAGCGTGACGGTGCTCTCATGGGTGATGCTGGAGTGGATATCGAGCTGGAAGCCCTCGTACTGAACGCCTCCGGCTAGATGCATCTCGACCACCGCCGCGAGATTCAGCTCGTCGAGAAAGGCATGGATATTCAGGCCCTGGTTATGCGAGTCGCATTCCAGGTTGTACACATCCAGAACCAGGCCACATCCGGTGCGGGAGGCAATGGCGTTGAGGAAGCCGGCCGGGGTGAACTCCGCGGGCGCATCGGGCAGTATCTGGATCACGTGCTCCAACAGAAACGGAACCGGATAGAGTTTCTGGAGAAGCTCGACGCGGCGGCTGACCAGATCGAGCGCCTCCTGAGTGCGGGGCATGGAAAGCATGGTGCCGAGGCTTTCTCCCGCCACGACGGTGCAGGCCAGGTGTTCGCTGTGCCAGAGGAGATCGAAGCGCGCGAAGAGCTCATCCAGCAGGCGCAGGTAATCGTGATTCCACTGGTCGAATGAGCCGATGGAGAGGCCGATTCCATGCGCAATCAGTCCCACGCGCGAAGAGACGCCGGCGTACTCGTCGAGCACCTCCGGGCGGAGAATGTATTGTCCCCGCTCCGAACCGACAATGGTGTCGGGGGCAATTTCGAGGAGATCGACTAGCTCAACCAGACGCTCAAGCAGAGCGGGATCGCCCCCCTCATATGTGGTGGCCAGCGCAGGCATGTGCCGGCCACCGAAGGCTGCTTCGAAGCCGGGCATAGACCCCTCCGTGCAGTTTTCAGAAGCGATGATTGAATGCAAAAGCGGTAGCTTCGCAGTCTGAGAGCTATCAGGCCGGTTTGTCGGCGCTCAGGCGGACATCGACTCCCAGAATGCCGCAGAGGGGATGACCTGTCAGCGTCCCGACACTTCTGAAAATCTCAGTCAATGCTTCGATTTGGATGTTCTCCGTCACGTGAATGTGGAGCGTGCCTTCGATCTTGGGTTGAATTTTGTCTGACATGGTCATACCTTCCTTTCCGGGGATTGAGATGAGGGCCCGTTGCGGGTCCGTGGTTTCGAGAGTATCGCTATAAAACCCCATCGATGTCAAGAGAAATTTGCATCAATATCAAAAAGCCGGAGATTGGCGAGTGTACATTCAGGATAGAAGTACCGTGCCGGCGATACGAGTCGGGAGACATTCGGCGGAAGAGGATTGAATTGTATAAAGAGGGCTGGGGTCGTGGACGGGCAGTCCTCCCTTCGACGAGGCGTGCTTTAGGATTAGAGTATTGTGCAGACGATACGTGTAGAGACACCTTCGGCGAAGTATAACGTGATGGCGGGCAGCGGGCTGGTTGAGTCGTTGGGGCCGCGCATCGAGCGAGTCGTGGGCAAATTGCCGCGGCGAGTCTTTGTGCTGACCTCGGCGCCGATCTGGGGGCTATGGGGGCAGGCTTTCCTGAGTTCGTTCGATGAACCGCCGATTGCGATGTTTTTACCGCCCGGCGAGGAACACAAGACGCTCAAGAGCGTGGAAGGCCTGCTGCGGCAGATGGCGCAGGCGGGCGGGGATCGCGGCAGCTTGTTGATTGCCTTTGGCGGCGGGATTGTGGGCGACGTGGGCGGCTTTGTGGCCGCGATCTTCATGCGCGGCATTCCCTACATTCAGGTTCCGACGACGCTGCTGGCGCAGGTGGATTCGTCCGTGGGCGGCAAGACCGGCGTGAACCTGCCCGAGGGCAAGAATCTGGTAGGCGCGTTTCATCATCCGCTGGCGGTCTTTGCCGATGTCGGCGTGCTGGCCACGCTGCCCGACCGCGAGCTGCGCGCTGGGCTGATGGAGAGTGTGAAGGCGGGCATCATCCGCGACCGGGCGCTCACGCGCTTCATGGAAGAGCACGCGAGCAATGTGCTGGGGCGCGACGCCAAAGCTCTGGAGAAGGTGATTGCCGCATCGATCCGCATGAAGGCCGGAGTGGTGCATCTGGACGAGCGCGAGAGCGGGCTGCGCATGATTCTGAACTTTGGCCACACGGTCGGCCACGCGCTGGAGCAGGCGACGGGCTATAAGACGCTGCTGCACGGCGAGGCGGTGGGCTGGGGGATGGTGGCCGCGCTCTACCTGGCGCGCGAGCGGGGAACTATTTCGCGGGCGCAGTTCTCGCGGCTGGAGAAGTTGATTCACATCTATGGACCGCTGCCGGCGTTGAAGCTGCGCACGGCTCGCGTGGTGGCTGCATCAGGCGGCGACAAGAAGAACGTGGGCGGCGTGAGGCGCTTCGTGCTGCCGGTGGGGATTGGGGATGCGGGTGTGGTGGAGGATGTGACGCCGGTTGAGCTGGAGGCAGCGGTGAGTTATATGCTGGCGCAAGCCGGGGAACGGCCCTGATGACAGCAACCGGAGCCAAGCCGCCCGGAGCAACCGACGAAGCCAGCGCGGCTGAGGCTGTGCGGGAGATGTTCGATGCGATTGCGCCCCGCTATGACCTGCTGAACCACGTGCTCTCGGCCAATGTGGACCGGCTGTGGTGGTGGAGGG
>CAZQRX010000019.1:0-38256 GCA_964595845.1 uncultured Occallatibacter sp.
ACTGGTCGATGTTGCGCACGCTGCGCGAGGCGAGCAGCTTGAGGCGGCGCTCCATCTCGCGGACGGCGTTGCGCAGCGCGTTGGCGGCCAGCTTGGGTTCGGTTATGATGGGCGTGAAGAGGTGCGGAACGCCTTCGTACATGCCCAGCTCGACGCGCTTGGGATCGACGAGAATGAGGCGGACCTGCGCGGGGGTGGTGCGGTATAGCAGGCTCATAATCATCGCGTTGATGGCGACGGATTTGCCGCTGCCGGTGCTGCCGGCGATGAGCACGTGAGGCATGGCGGCCAGATCGGCGGTGCGGATGCGGCCGTTGATGTCTTTGCCCATGGCGATGGTGAGGCGGGATTTGGCTTTGTGGAACTCTTCCGACTCCAGGCAGTCGCGCAGGTGGATGGTCTCGCGGCGGTGGTTGGGAACCTGAATGCCGACGGTGTTTTTGCCGGCCATGCGCTCAATGAGGATGCTTTCAGCGCGCATCGCGAGGCAGAGGTCGTCGGCGAGGCCGGTGACGCGCGAGTACTTGACGCCGGCTTCGGGCTTGAACTCGTAGGTCGTGACCATCGGGCCGGGGTTGATCTGGACGACCTGGCCGCGCACGTCGAACTCGGCGCATTTTTCCACTAGCACGCGGGCTTCGTCGCGCAGTTCGTCCTCGCGGACGGCCTGCGGACCGTCGCCGGGGTTGAGCAGCGTGCTGGACGGCAGCTTGAAGCCGCTGAGGCTCTTGGGCTTGACGGTTGAAGTGTGCAGATCGGCGTCGGCGCGTTCATGGATTGCGATTACATCGGCGTGGGGAGCAGGGGCCGGCTCAAAGGTGAAGCGAGGGGCGGCTGGCTCAAAGTGGGCGAGCGTGGGGCGGGGCTGGGTGGGCTGAGGCGGCGCGGGGACGAAGTGCGCCGGTTCCGCATGTGCCGTGATGGGGATTGCGGTGGGGGTCGATTCGGATGGCGTCGGAGCCGGGGCAGCCACGGCGCGCTCCCAGATGCTGTGCGCCGGAGCGGGGTTCGGGGCTTGGTCTGCTGCTGGCTGGATGGCGCGTTGATAGGCGGGAATGTCTTGCGGGTCGATTTCGGGCGCGCGCCGGCGGCGGAAGAGACGGGCAAAGAGGCCGGGGCGAACGTCAAGCGAGGCCTGGCCGTCCTCCGGATCCGCGTCGGGAATCTGCTGCGGGGATGGTTTTTCCAACTCGCGCTCGGCAAGGTGCTCTTCCTTGCGTTCGGCGCGCCGCTCGCGCCAGTTGCGCCAGCGGTCGTGCAGCGAGGCGAGGTTGAGCCAGCGGGCCTGTAGGCTCTCGAAGATGGCTTCGAAGCTGACGGCGGAGGCAAACCAGATGCCCGCGGCGGCCAGCACGCCGGCCACCAGCCATGCACCCTGGATGTTCAAATAGGTCACGAGCCAGCCGGCCATCAGCTTGCCGACCACGCCTTCAACCGGGAGCCCATGAAGCCACAGCCAGCGCCAGGGCAGCAGCCCGAAGACAGCGGGCAGAAACGCCAGCGCCAGCACGGTGCCCATCCAGCGCAGCCACGCCAGCCCGCCGGGCCGCGAACGCATCCAGGTCCATCCCAGCCCGCCCAGCCACAAGGGAAGGAAGAAGGCGGTGATGCCGACGGCTTGCAGCAGCAGGTCGCTGAGATAGGCGCCGAAGAGGCCGATCCAGTTGCGGACGGCGTGGGGGCCGGTTGCGCCCGAGGCGGTATTCAGCGAAGGGTCAGAGGGCTGGTATGTGGCCAGCGAAAACAGGACGAGCAGCGCGGCCAGCACCAGCACCAGCCCCAGGAAGATGTTGAGGGGGCGGCTGCGCGTCGGCGCTAGAACAATGCGAATCGGTTTCATGGCGGTGGCGCTCCGTCTCACTGGCTACTCCGAAAAGCTGCCGCGAGCGAGAGTTGAGCGGGCAAAGACTCCCAGAGCAGTCTTCATTATCCGCGCTGGGCGTGTGGATTTTGGGCAAAATCGGGCGGGAGGAACCTTGGTGTGGACCCCCGCGCTTAGCTCCCGATAAACTTTGCCCCCCAGATCAGCAGCGCCGCGCCGAGGAGGATGCGGTAGATGGCGAACATCGTAAACCCGTGCTTGCGCACCCAGTGGAGGAACCACTCCACCACGCCCAGGGCCACGATGAACGAGACCACGAAGCCGATGATGAGCACGATCCAGTTGTCAGTGGTCATGACCACGTGCGCCGCGCCGCCCCCGTTGGGAAAGACTTCCTTCTTCAAGTCCCAGATCGTCGCGGCGATCATAGTAGGAATGGAGAGCAGGAAGCTGAATTCAAGCGCGGCTGGCCGGTCCATGCCTGCGACCTGGCCGGCGGCGATGGTGGACATGGAGCGCGAGGTTCCGGGGAAGATCGCCGAGAGCGTCTGGCAGAGGCCGATCCAGATGGCCTGGGGCAGGGTCATCTCCTCCACGTGAGTCGTGCCGGCTTCGCGGCGGGCGCTCCACGCATCGATGATCCACATCACAATGCCGCCGATGAGCAGCGCCAGCGCGATGGCATTCAGGCTGCCCAGGTTCTTCTCGCTCCACTTGTGCAGCAGCAGCGACGGCGCCGAGGTGAAGGCAAAGGCGATCAGCGTCATCGAGATGGGATGGTTCAGCCAGTTGCGGTCGCCATACTCGCCCTTGGGAAATGTGCGTATGAAACCCACGATGCGGTTCAGAAAGAGCAGCAGCAGCGCCAGAATCGCGCCCAGCTGAATGACGATGGTGTACATCTTCCAATAGGCGTCATCCAGCGGAATCTTCATCAGCGCTTCGGTGATGCGCAGGTGCGCCGTCGAGCTGACCGGCAGAAATTCGGTCAAGCCTTCCACAATGCCTAGTAAAACGGACTGAATGTATGGGTTCAAGAAGCCTCCAGGTTGCGCGTCACTCCCGGTCGTTGCCGTAGACGGGAACGCTTTCATCCAATTTGAACACGAGCGCGGCGGCTCGGACGGCATAATCCGTCTGAGGGAACTTGTCTTTTAACCTTGCGGCCAGTTCGCGGGCGTGCGCGTGAGCGGCGTCGCTCTTCTTGTCGCTGCCGTCGGCGGCAAACATATCGGTGAGCACGGCCTGGCGGTAGACAGCCTGATAGAGAGCCTGCGCGGTCCTTGGGCTGTCCGGATATTCGTCCGCGTACTTCTCGTAGATCGCAGATTCCTTCTCCGGGCACTTGGGTGAGCCTTGCCAGTCGCCGCAGAGCTTGTTGTCGATCAGCGCAAAGGCGGCCAGATCGGCCGCGCGGGTGTGCGGATAGAGCTTGATGACCTTCTTCAGCTCCTCCTCGTCCATCTGGTCGCGCATGGAGGGATCGCGCTCCCTGGCCGAGGGGCGCGAGGCGGCGTCGGTCCTCTGCAACTGCCATAAAATGTCGGCGGCGCGCCACATCGCCTCGGGGACGAGCGGCGAGGTGGGAAACATCTCCACCAGGCGCCGGTAGAGCAGGCGCGCGCGCTGCGCTGCATTCACCGGGCCGCGCGGGTCGCTGGCCAGCGACTCCTGATTGGCTCCCTCGCCCATCAGCACCTGGTCGCCGTTGGGCGTGGTTTCGAAGACCACCCCTTTAGCTTCCATCCAGCCGGAGATGGGCGGCGTCACCTCGTCGCGGCCGAATTCGGGAGCGTCCTTCTCGCGCGCTTCCTGAATGTCGGTATTGGCGTAGACTCTCAGCCAGGGACCGCTATGCTCGGCGACGACCATCTCGCGGCCAATCTGCACGCGGTCCACCTTCTGTGAACTGAGATCAGGCGAGATGTAGAGCCAGGTGACGCGCAGCGGCGTGGCGCGTGGGCCGGCCATCGGCTTTTCCATTTGCGGCGGCTTGGCGGCGAAGGCGGTCAGCGCGGCGCAGGTCAGGGCGAGAGCAAGCGCAAGGCTTCGGGGAGCGGGGATGCGAGGCTTCATCACAGAGAAAATCATAGCCGAAGGACGTTGCGGCGTGTCGAGGGTGAGCAACTGGGCGAAGTGATACAATGAATACATGTATTTGCTCTGGAGGTAAAGGTGGCTACTTCGATCAGGCTTGCGCCGGAACTCGCGAACCGGCTGGATCAGTTGGCTTTGAAGACGGGGCGCACGAAGGCTTTCTATCTGCGCGAGATTATTGAAGGCGGCCTCCGTGAGATGGAGGAATATTATTTGGCCGCCGAGACGCTGGCGCGAGTACGAAAGGGGCAGGAGCGGGTGTATTCTTCGGCTTCGGTGAGGAAAGACCTTGGCCTGGGCGATTGAGTACGCGGAGACCGCGAGGAAGCAACTGCGAAAACTGGATAAAGCAGCAGCGCGGCGCATCGTCGATTTCATGGATGAGCGCGTTGCTCCGAGCGAGAATCAGCGCAGGTTGGGTAAGGCGCTGAAGGGGCCTTTGGGCGATATTTGGTGCTATCGAGTGGGTGATTTTCGCGTCTTTTGCGATATTCAGGACTCGGTGCTGACGGTTCTGGTCTTGCAGATCGGCAATCGGCGAGAAGTCTATCGATGAACTTCAGGCTTCGGTGAGCACCTCGGCGAGCAGCTCCGGCGCTACATTCCCCCCGCTCACTACGGCTATGGCTTTAGTGTAGGATGGCAGTTCCGCGGCATGGAAGAGCAGCGCCGCAACAGCCGTCGCTCCGCTGGGCTCGGGAACGAGGCGCGTGGCGGCCACAATCGCCCGCATAGCGGCGCGAATTTCGGCCTCGGTAACGGTGACGATGCCGTCCACAAAGGCCTGGATGTGGGCAAAGTTGCGCACGCCGACGCTCTGTGTGCGCAGGCCGTCGCAAATGGTGCGGCTAGTCAACTCCGCCGGCCACTCGACGATTGCGCCGGTGCGGAAGCTTTCGGCGGTGTCGCCGGCCAGCTCCGGCTCGACTCCGAAGACCTTGGCCCGGGGCCGCAACTGCTTGACCGCCGCGGCCACGCCGCTCAGCAGGCCACCGCCGGAGACCGGCGTGAGAACGAGATCGACATCGGGCATCGCTTCTACGATTTCCAGGCCGCAGGTGGCCTGGCCGGCGATGATCTGCTCATCGTCATAGGGCGGCACAACGACATAGCCGTGCTCGCGGACAAGCTGCTCGGCCACGGCCAGCCGCTCGCTCGAAGCCAGACCCACATCGACGACCTCCGCGCCCAACGCCAGTGTCGCCGCGCGCTTGATGGCGGGCGCGTTCGAGGGCATTACGATGACCGCTTGAGCACCGACTTCGCGCGCCACATAGGCCACGGCCTGTGCATGGTTGCCGCTGGAGTACGTGATGACGCCGCGGGCGATCTCGCCGGGGGTCAGTTGCAGAATCTTGTTGGCCGCGCCGCGCATCTTGAAGGCGCCGATGGGTTGGAGGCTCTCCGCTTTGAGCCAGATTTGCTTGCCGGTCCCGTAACCGGAGAGGCCGGGAAAGGCGGCTTGCACTAATGGGGTTTTGATCGCAATATGCGCGTTGCGTCCGGCGGCGGCGCGAATAGCATCGAGGGAGACGAGTTGCTCTGCCATTCTGTGTGGACCCAACTAAGAAAGATCAATAGGATGGACGGCTTCAATGGCTTCGAAACGCTCGAAATCCTTTGTATTGAAGGTCAGAATGCGCCTCACGCCGTGGATGAGCATAGCGGCAACGAGACGAGTATCATGCACCTGGACTCCAGATACCCGATAGTCCACCAGCAGCCGACGCCATTCCTGGTGAACTGCGAGGCCGTCAGGGAGTAGTCGGAGGCGGGATTCAACGGAGATGGCGCACCGATTCGCATCTACAGGAGACAGCCCGTATCCGTTTCGATTGGCAGGCCTGGTCAAGGCATTCCAGAACTCGCCAAGGTTCTGCGAGGTGTAGCAGAGGTCGGCGTCCGAGAGTATCAATCGATCAAGAGCAGTCACGACTACCGGAGAGCCAGGATCCCCGTGCTGAACCCAGCGGATCAAAATGTTGCTATCGAGCAGATATGAATCTGCGGCCATTTACCAGCGGTCCTCATAAAAGCTGGCGCGTTCGGTGGCCTCCGGAGGAAGAATAGGCCAGTTTTCCGATCCCTCTTGTAGTTCTCTCGTCATCGCGCGCAGGTCTTCGCGGGTCAGTCTGCCCGTGCCAGTGGCGTGGTTCGGCAAATTGTCCCGCAGGAACTCGCCGGCGTATTGCTCCGGAGCAATGCCGTGACGAACGGCCTGGGCCTTCAAGCGGGCTTCCGTTCCCGGGTCGAGTTCGAGTTGAATCGTCATGCGGCGCCTCCTGTGTTTTTATTATCCGCTCAATTGCGTTAGAAATGGAAGTCCGGCGCGGAATTGCTCCGCTCCCATATCTTAGAATCGAGACCAAGCACAATATTGTCCTGACCCCTTTGTCGCCTGACTGCGCCAGAATGCATGGAGCAATCTATGGACATTTATATGCGCCGGCCCGGACGTGCAGGGCGCATCTTTCGCCAAAACCGCCCTTGAACTGGTAAGTTGGACTAGAAGGAAGCTGTTTTGCCGATGGCCTCAACCCCCTATTTTTCTCTGGCAGTTCTGTTTCTGGCGGCGCTGGGCTTTGGGCTGGCTCCACTGGGGCTGGCGTGGCTCTGGGCCAGGGTCTTTTCGCCGCCCAAGCCGAACGCCGTGAAGAACGCTATCTACGAGTGTGGCCTGGAGTCCAGGGGTGATGCCTGGATGCAGTTCCACTCAGCCTACTACTTGTATGCGATCATTTTTCTGATCTTCGACGTGGAGGCGGTCTTTCTGCTGCCCTTTGCGGTGGCCTTCAGCGGGTTGGGCGTGGCGGCCTGTGGGGCGATGCTGGTCTTTGTGCTGCTGCTGGTCGAGGGGCTGGCATGGGCCTGGGCCAAGGGGGTTCTCACTTGGCAGTGAGGACAGGGACTAAGGGACTAGGGACTTAGGGACTAGAAGAAGACGGAGTAAATCATGGCAGTCGATGAGGGCTTGAAGATCGAACTGGGCAAGCAGGGGGTCTTCGTGACTACCATCGAGGAACTGTACAACTGGGGGCGGCGGAACTCGATCTGGCCGATGCAGTTTGGGCTGGCCTGCTGCGCCATCGAAATGATCGCCACCACCATGGCGCGCTACGATCTGGCGCGCTTCGGGGCCGAGGTCTTCCGGCCGTCGCCGCGCCAGGCCGACCTGATGATTGTCTCCGGCACGGTGACAAAAAAGATGGCCCCGCAGGTGGTGCGCCTCTACAACCAGATGGCCGAGCCTAAGTACGTGATTGCGATGGGGGCCTGCGCCATCAGCGGCGGGCCCTTCAAGCAGGGATACAACGTGCTGAAAGGGATCGACCGCTATATTCCCGTGGACGTGCATATTCCCGGATGCCCTCCGCGCCCCGAGGCGCTGATCCAGGCCTTCATGACGTTGCAGAAGAAGATTGACGGCCAGCCGTTGACCGGCGAGGGCCGTCCGCGCTTCCTGGATGCGGCGCAGCAGGGCGAGTTCCCCGTGCCGGTCTTTGGAGAGCATGACCTGGAGCCGGCATCGAACAAGGGCGTATGGCCGCTGCCAATGGTGAAACAGGGAATTGGGAACAGCAAATCGTAGTGAAGGAACTTGCTTGAAGACGGTAGAAGAAATCAAATCGGCGATTGAAGCGGTCCTTCCGGGCGCAGGAGTGGAGATTGTCTCCAATCTCAGCCCCAGCGGGCAGCATTCATTGCGCCTCAAACCGGAATGCGCGCTGGCGGTGGCGAAGTTTCTGCGCGACGACGCTGAACTCAAACTGGATTATCTCTCGAACGCGACCGGCGTGGATTGGCCGGAGTCGCTGGAGGCGGTCTATCACCTGTATTCGGTGGAGAAAAAGCATGGGCCGGTAATTCTTCGCATGAAGACCGCAAACCGGACAGATCAGGTGGAGCTGCCTTCACTGACGCCCATCTGGCGGTCGGCGGAGTTTCAGGAGCGGGAGATCTTCGACCTCTACGGCATCGTCTTCACCGGCCACCCGGACCTGCGGCGGCTGCTGATGTGGGAGGGCTTCAAAGATCATCCGATGCGGCGGGATTACCGCGAGCCGGACGACTTCGAGTATGAGCCGACGGCGCACGATGAAGTACTCAAACGGTCGACGGAGCATCAGGCTGCGGTTGCCGGCCAGCCAGGATCGGAGGCCGGCGCATGAAAGTCGCGGAAGAGCTTCTGAATCCGAAGCTGGAGGGCTGGAACCGTCCCGCGCTGGCCGATCCGGGGGATGAAGGCGAACTGCTGGAAGTGGCGATGGGGCCGCACCACCCTTCGACCCACGGCGTCTTTCGCATGGATGTGGCGCTGGACGGCGAGCGCGTGGTCCGGTTGCGTCCGGTCTTCGGCTACCTGCATCGCAACCACGAGAAGATTGCCGAGGGGATCAGCTACCTGGCCTCAATGCCCTACACCGACCGGCTGGATTACATCTGCCCCATCACCAACAACTGGGCCTATGCCCTGGCCGTGGAGAAGCTGACCGGCCAGGAGGTTCCCGAGCGCGCCGAGTACCTCAGGGTGATTCTGGGCGAGCTGACGCGCTTCCAGAACCACGCATCGTCGATTGGCTTTTTGACTCAGGAGATGGGCGCCCTCGGCACCCCGCTGATGTACGCCTTCCGCGAGCGCGAGAAGATTCTCGACCTTTTTGAGGAGCTGACCGGGGCACGCATGATGGTCAACTATATGCGCTTCGGCGGCTGCCGCGTGGATGCGTCGGCGGCGTGGCTCGACCGGACGCGCAAGGTGGTCGCGGGCCTCGCCGGATTTGTGGACGAGTTTGAGCGGCTATTGGCGACCAATGAGATTCTGATGGCGCGCACGCAGGGCGTAGGAGTGCTGCGGGCCGATCTGGCGATCAACGCCGGGGTTACCGGGCCGATGCTGCGCGCCTCGGGCGTGAACTACGACATTCGCAAAGTGGACGGCTACGGGATATACAACCGTTTCAACTTCCGCGTACCGCTGGGCGATCATGGAGATGTCTACGACCGCTTCATGATTCGTCTGCTGGAGATGCGCGAGTCGATTGTGATTTTGCAGCAGGCGCTGAAAGAGATTCCCGGCGGGCCGGTAATGAGTTCAACGGCGAAGATTCGCGGCTTCCGTCCTAAGCCGGGCGAGGCTTACGGACGGATTGAAGCGCCGAAAGGCGAGCTGGGCTTTTATCTGATCTCGAACGGCGGGCCGAATCCCTATCGCTACCGGGTGCGCCCGCCGAGTTTGATCAACCTGACGATTCTGGAAGATATGTGTCTGGGCCATGACGTAGCCGATGTGGTGCTGATCTTTGGCAGCGTGGATATTGTGCTGGGAGAAGTGGATCGGTAAGACAGCTTCTAGCTGTTAGTTAATAGTTTTTAACTGAGTGTTGTTCAACCTGCTGTTTGTTCAGTTATTGAAGTTAGTATTGCAGCGAAAGGCTAATGGCTGACAGCTAAAAGCTGAAAACTGATTTTGGAGGTTTCATTGCTAGGCGAGGGCATCATCAAGGGCATGGCGGAGACGGCGAAGAATTTCTTCGGCAGTTATCGCTCCGCCGAACGGATGACGACGGTCGAGTATCCAGAAGAGCGGATCGCTCCCATCGAGGCGGCGCGCGTCTTTCCCTTTCTAGTCTTTGACGGCGCGGATTGGGCGGCAGGATTGCGCTGCGTGGCCTGCCAGATTTGCGAGAAAGAGTGCCCGCCGAAGTGTATTTATATTGTCAAGAGCACGGATAAAAAGCCGGATGCCCTTGGCAAACCGCAGTTTTATCCGGTCAAATTCGACATTGATATTTCCGTCTGCATGAGCTGCCAGATCTGCGTCGAAGTTTGCCCCTTTGAAGCGATCAAGATGGACACTGAGTTTGAGTTGAGCACGGCGGATCGTTTTGGCGGGCTGCTGCTCGACCGCCAGAAACTGTCTAAGTCGAACGAGTATTATCACCGCATTCATGCGACCGAAGCTGCCGGCGTGGATGCGCGGCTCGCGGCTGAAAAGGTCAAGGCCGACGCCAAGGCCAGGAGCGCGGCAGACGCAGCGGCAGCTAAGGCCGCGGCCATCGCGGGAGAAGGTGCGTAGACGATGATCGAGACTCTAGACCAGATCTTCGTTCTGCTCCGCCGCTGGCTGGTGAGCTTTCTGCCAGCGGCCTGGCAGCCTGTGGCCGGAGTGCTGCTCAGCGTGGTGGCCATTGTCTGCCTCTTTCCGGCGCTCTTTGCGCTGACGACGGTCTTCGAGCGCAAAGGACTGGCCCGAATACAGAACCGGCTAGGCCCGAACCGCGTGGGCCCATTCGGGTTGCTACAGCCGATCGCCGATGGCATCAAGTCGCTGACCAAGGAAGATATTGTTCCGCTGAGCGCGGACGCCGCGGTGCATTTTCTTGCGCCGGTGCTGCTGGTAGTGGCCGTCTTCATGGGCTTCGCTGTTCTGCCGATGGGCCGTAACATGGTTCTTGTTGATATGGACGCCGGACTGCTGTTTTATTTTGCCATGGGCGCGTCCACGGAGTTAGCAGTCTTCATGGCCGGATGGTCGAGCCGCAACAAGTATTCGCTGCTGGGCGCAATGCGCGCGGTGGCGCAGATGATCAGTTATGAGGTGCCGCTGCTGCTGTCGAGCGTGGTAGTGGTGATGATGACCGGCTCTCTTTCACTCACTAAAATCGTGGAGGCGCAGAGCGGTTTCACCTGGGGATTGCCGCACTGGTTCATCTTCACGCCCTGGGGCTGCGCGGGCTTTGTAATGTACGCCATTGCGACCACGGCGGAGACCAACCGCTCGCCCTTTGACTTACCGGAAGGCGAGTCGGAGTTAGTGGCCGGCTATCACACCGAGTATTCGGGTTTCAAGTTTGCGCTCTTCTTTTTGGGCGAGTATCTGGCTATGTTTTCCATCTCCGGGCTTGGCACGACGCTCTTTCTTGGCGGTTGGTCGGCGCCATTTTCGTTTTTAACCTGGATTCCGTCGTGGATCTGGTTCTTCTCCAAGCTGATGCTGTCGATCTTTGTCTTCATCTGGCTGCGGGGAACCCTGCCGAGGCTGAGACAAGACCAGTTAATGAACTTCGCCTGGAAGTTTGTCTTGCCCATGTGCCTGCTGAATCTGATGGTCGCCGCTCTGTGGCGATTTATGGGCGACGGGTGGCTGCGCTGGGTAATTTGTTCAGTGATATTAATTGGAGCCTACGCGGCGTTGGGCTGGGGCGAGATGCGCCGAGGGAAGATTGGGCCTAGGAGTTATCGCTATGCGGAGTGAGTTATCGTCACTAGAGTTTGTTGGGTACCACCCAAACAAAACCGGGTGCCCCACCCTCGCTGCGCTCTTGTTTTTGCGGCCAGGGTGGGATTCCACTGCCGAGAATGGGAGCGGTTGCCGATGAGTTTTGTTTCTTACATCCTTGCAGCGCTCACGGTGGCCGGCGGCCTGGCGGCCATGCTGTTGAAGAACACCGTGCATTGCGCGCTGGCGCTCACCGTAGCTTTTGCCGGACTGGCGCTGCTGTTTCTGAATCTGGACGCGCAGTTTGCCGGATTCGCGCAGATTCTGGTTTATATTGGCGCGGTTGCCATCCTGGTGGTCTTTGCGATTCTGCTGACGCGAGGCTCGGAGACGCCCAGGGATGGAGTCTTCAGCAAGTCATGGCCATTGGGGTTGGTGATCGCGGCGGGAGTCTTTGCGGTACTGGGCTGGGCGGCGATCGGGAGCGCAAGAGTTTTGCCGCATGAGACAGCCGCGCCGACCGTCACTGTTTTGCAGATTGGCAATGCGCTGGTGAGCCGTTACGTGTTGCCGCTGGAGATCGTGGCGGTGCTATTAACTGCCGCTATGATTGGCGCGGTGATTGTGGCCATGCATGAGAAAGAGGGACAGAAATGACGCCGCTGACGAGTTATCTGCTGGTTGCAGCTTTGTTATTCTCGATTGGCCTGGCCGGGGCGCTCACGCGGCGCAACGCCATTCTAGTGCTGATTGGGATTGAGCTGATGCTGAACGCGGCTAACTTGAATCTGATTGCCTTTTGGCGCTATGGGCCGCATCCGGAACTGTTGACGGGGATGATGTTTGCCATCTTCTCGATTGCCGTGGCGGCGGCCGAGGCAGCGGTGGGCTTGGGGCTGGTAATTCAGATTCATCGCCACGCGAAGACGACCGATCTGGACCAGATGAACAGGATGAAGGGGTGAGAGGTTGATGCAAGAGACAATTTCATTCACTCCGCAGTTAGCGGCTTCTCCCATAGCGGAGATACTGTGGCTGATTCCCGCCGTGCCAATGGTAGCCGCGGGCATCGCAGCGTTGCTGATGCAGGCGAAACGCAAAACTTCCGCCACTCTCGCTATTGGTTCGATAAGTGTTTCCTTGCTGCTTTCGCTTATGGCGTTTGCGCATGTGTTGGCTGGTTGGTTGCATGGACAGGCAGTGCGCGAGACGGTCAGCTTCACATGGATTCAAGTCGGCTCAGCTAACATCGACCTGGGGTGGGTGCTCGATCCGCTCTCGGCGGTGATGCTGGCGATGGTCAGCTTTGTGGGGCTGTTGATCTTCATATACTCCGTTGGCTACATCAAGCACGATGAGAGTTTCACACGCTTCTTCTGCTTCATGTCGCTCTTTGCCGGGGCGATGCTGGGCGTGGTGATTTCCAACTCGATTCTGCTGCTGTTCATGTGCTGGGAGCTGGTCGGACTTACTTCCTACTTATTGATTGGATTTTGGTATCAAAGGCCCGCGGCGGCGGCAGCGGCGAAGAAAGCCTTTCTGACTACGCGCATCGGCGATGTTTTTTTCCTGCTGGGAATGGTCTGGCTCTTTGCACAGACGGGAACGCTGGTCTTTTACCAGAGCGGCGGGGGCGCGCTGGAACCGGCTGCGCTGGCCGTCTTGTTGAGCCAGCACGCGGGGCTGGGGCTGACCGCGGCGGGCGCGATTGGTCTTCTTATCTTTGCCGGCGCGGCGGGCAAGAGCGGCCAGTTTCCGCTGCACGTTTGGCTGCCGGATGCGATGGAAGGCCCCACGCCGGTCTCCGCGCTGATTCACGCGGCGACGATGGTAGCCGCTGGAGTGTATTTGATTGCACGAGTTTATCCGCTGATGGCCGCCGGAGCGCTGGCCGGCGGGACAACAACGGCGCTGACAGTAGTTACATGGGTAGGCGCGTTTACAGCGGTCTTTGCCGCGCTGATTGCCGTGGCGCAGAACGACATTAAGCGCATTCTGGCTTACTCGACCGTCTCGCAACTCGGCTACATGATGGCCGGCCTGGGCATGGGCGGTGTCGCGGTCGGTATGTTTCATCTGATCACTCACGCCTTCTTCAAAGCGCTCTTGTTCCTGGGCGCGGGCTCGGTGATTCATGGCTGCCAAGGGGAGCAGGATGTGCGGCGTATGGGCGGACTGAAATCCGATATGCCGCTGACGTTTCTAACTTATGCAATAGGAATGCTGGCATTGTGCGGGTTTCCGCTGATTTTTTCCGGATTCTGGAGCAAGGATGGGATTCTGGAAGCCGCGCAACATTGGAGTGTGGCGAAGACGCCGTTTTATATGCTGGTCTTTGGTGCGCTTTTAACCGCCTTTTATATGACGCGGCAGGTGGTGTATGTCTTCGGAGGTCACTGGCGGGGCGGCAAGCCTGCGCATGAGAGCCCGGCTGTAATGCTGGTGCCGCTGGGGATTTTGGCCTTCTTTGCCATGGTGTTGGGATTTATTGGAACTCCTGCCTGGCCGTGGTTTAGTGCATTTATCGATGGGCGCGTGGCGGGCTTCGCGTGGCGCGGGTTTATGGAGTCGGGGCTATTGATGCTGATGGGCGCTTCCACGCTAGTAGTGTTTCTAGGGCTAGGGCTGGGATGGAAGCTCTATGGAGACCGCTCTCCCAAGCCGTCGGAGCCGGATGCGCTGGAGCGGATGATTCCGCCAGTATGGGCAGCGTTGCGCGACAAACTCTATGTGGATGAGTTATACGGGGTAACGGTGATCGCATTCTATGGTTGGTGGGCGCGCGTGGCGGATTGGCTGGACCGCCAGGTCTGGGGCGGCGTGGTGGCCGGGGTTGCGTGGGGTTTTGGCCTGGGCGCGCAGTTGAACCGCTTCCTCGATACGAATGTGGTGGACGGCGTCTTTGACAAAGGATGCGATGAGTTATCCGTGGGTGGCGGATTGCTGGCGAGGATGCAGACGGGCCGCGTGCAGACTTACTTGAGAATTCTAGCACTGGCCGTGGTTGTGCTGGCCGCGATTCTATTCTGGAGCAGCAGGGCATGAGCGGAATCCATTTATTGACGCTGTTGACCGTACTGCCCCTGGCGGGGGCGGCTATCGCACTTTGGTCAGGTAAGCACGCGCGCTCCGTGGCTCTAATTACGACGCTGGTCAGTTTAGCGCTGGCGCTGGTGGTGTGGACGCAACTGCCCGCAAACGGAGGCTACGGGCTAGTCGAGCAGCACGTCTGGGCGCCGTCGCTGGGCATTAACTACTACCTGGGCGTGGACGGGCTGAGCGCGCTGATGCTATTGCTCTCCGCCATTGTCACGCTGATGTCGGTGGATGCCGCGAACCGCGTTCATCACCAGCCGGGATTATACTTTGCGCTGGTGCTGACGCTGGAGGCGGGCCTTTTCGGTTCTTTCACCGCACTGAATTTCTTCCACTGGTTTTTATTTTGGGAGTTGTGCCTGATTCCCGCTTTCTTTCTCATCAAGCTATGGGGCGGAGCGCGGCGCGGTCCGGCGGCGACGCAGTTCTTCATCTACACGATGGCCGGAAGCGTTGCTCTTCTGGTCGCGTTTCTGGCCGTCTTTCTTTCCACAGGCAGCATGGATTTCCCGCACCTGACGCTGCTGGCCTCGACCGGCGAGTTAGAGCAGATGGTAACTGCGCATCTGGGACCGGTGATGTTATGGCTGGCGGTTGGCGTGCTCGCCGGCTTTGCGGTGAAGGTGCCGATGATTCCCTTCCACACATGGCTGCCCGCAGCTTACGCAGAGGCGCCTTCGCCGGTGACGATGTTACTAACTGGAGCGATGTCCAAAATGGGCGTCTATGGCTTACTGCGGATTGCGCTGCCGCTCTTTGGCCATCAAATCTCTCAAATGCGCACGCCGCTGCTGGTGCTGGCCGTGGCCACGGTGGTGATGGGCGCTTGGGCGTCGGCGGCGCAGAAAGACTTGAAGCGCATCTTCGCGTATTTGTCGGTGAATCATCTGGGCTATTGCTTGCTGGGCATTTTCGCACTGGGGGTTCCGGCGGCGGGCGCTGCGGCGCAGACGAGTCAGGCCATGGCCCTGAACGGCGTGATCCTGCAGATGTTTAATCACGGCATCACGGCGGCGGCGCTCTTCTGGTTTGTGGCGATGATGCAGCAGCGGACGGGCGGCCATCGCGGCATCGACCAATTCGGAGGCCTGGGCAACCCCGCGCCGGTTCTGGCCGGGCTGATGGGGATCGCATTGTTTTCTTCGCTGGGATTGCCGGGACTGAACGGCTTTGTGGGCGAGTTTCTTATTTTTCGCGGCGTCTTTCCGCTGGCCTGGGTTGCGGCGACGGTTTCGATTCTTGGCCTGCTGGTCACGGCGGCGGTGATTCTGACGGTGATTCAGAAGGTCTTTATCGGGCCAGTGCCGGAGCACTGCGCCGGCTTCCCCGATCTGCACCACAGCGAGCGAATGGCGCTTATCCCGGTGATTGGACTTATGATTCTGCTCGGCTTTTTGCCGCAGTTGATTGTGGACAGTGTGAATCCCACGGTCGTTAACCTATTGGCGCACTGGAGATTTTAATGTTAGCGTGGACGATCTATCTCTCGTTTGCCGGAGCGCTGGTGCTTGCGCTGCTGCCGAAGAGTAAGCCGGCTTTGGCGCGCTGGCTGGCGCTGGCTGTGGCTATAGCTGGGCTGGCGCTGGCTGTACAGGGATTTATCGCCGGAATGGGCCAAGGGCGTACGGTGCTCTTTGATCTGCCCTGGGTGCCATCGATGGGGATTCATTTTCTGCTGGCCGCTGACGGCATCAGCCGCGTTTTGGTGCTGCTGACGGGTCTGGCCGCGGTGGCCGGAGTTTTATTTAGTTGGAATATCGAGCTGAGGACGAATGAGTTTTTTGCTTTTTTTCTGGCGCTGATCGGCGGAGTTTACGGAGTATTTCTCAGCTTCGATCTGTTTTTGCTATTTGTCTTCTATGAAATTGCCATCGTGCCCAAGTACTTTCTGATCGCCATCTGGGGTTCGACCCGGCGGGAATACGCGGCTATGAAGCTGGCGATCTATTCCTTCGCGGGCTCGGCGATGGTTCTGATCGGCCTGCTGGCGGCTTACGCGACTGCGGGCTGCCATTCGACAGGACTGATTGAGTTAGCGCACGCCAACCTGCCAGTTAGTTTTCAAATGTGGTGCTTCCCGCTGGTCTTTACCGGCTTCGCGATTCTGGCAGGCATGTGGCCCTTGCACACCTGGGCACCCACCGGCCACGTCGCCGCGCCGACAGCGGCTTCGATGCTGCTGGCTGGCGTGGTGATGAAGCTGGGCGCGTACGGCTGCCTGCGCGTCGGAATCGCGCTTTTCCCACGCGGCCTCGACCCGTGGGGATTTTCGTTCATCGGCATTGGTTCCTGGCGCGATGTCTTCGCGGTACTGGCGGTTATCGGCATTGTTTATGGCGCGCTGGTCGCGCTGGCGCAGACCGACTTTAAGTTTGTCATTGGATACTCCAGCGTCAGCCACATGGGTTTTGTGCTGCTCGGACTCATGACTCTGAATCAGATCGGAGTGACCGGCGCGGTGATGCAGATGTTCTCGCACGGCATCATCGCCGGGCTGCTCTTCGCCATAGTCGGGCGCATCGTCTACGACCGCACGCACACGCGGCAGTTAGCGGAACTGGAAACTATGCACCTATCGAAGCGCCTGCCCTTTGCAGCCTGGGCCTTTGTAATTGCCGGAATGGCTTCGATAGGAATGCCGGGCTTCTCGGGCTTTGTCGCCGAGTTACAAGTGCTGGTGGGAGCTTGGATGGTCAAACCCTGGTGGACTCTGGCGGCAGGCGTGGGGGTAGTGGTCGGCGTGGCTTATACGTGGAGGGCGTTGCAGAAGGCCTTCTTCAGCGATGCGCTGCCCAGCGCGCATGTGCTGGAGCAGGAACACGGGCATGAGTTAGCCGTGATTACCTGGCCGGAAGTTACCGGCGTAGTTATGCTGACGGGAGTGAGTTTGTTTGTCGGGCTTTATCCGAAGATACTGCTTGATGCTATCGAACCGGCGGTGAAGGCACTGCTTGCGGGAGGTGTGCAATGAACTACGCAGACCTCTTCCGCATAACGCTGCCGGAGACCACGCTTGAAGTCGCGGCGCTGGTTGTGCTGATTGTCGATCTGGGCTTTTTGCGTAGGGTGGCGCTCAAGGCGCGGGTGACCATTGCGGCATTGCTAGGCGTGGCCGGATGTGGCGCGGCGGTTTGGGCGGTTCTTACGGTAGGTCCGAATGCCTTTAAATGCGATGGGGAATTCTTGCTGCTTTCAGGTCAATATACCCCGGCGATGCAGATCGGGATTCTAGTACTTACGGCATTGACTCTGCTTTTGTTTATCGATATGGACTTCACTCAGCACGTCAGTGAATTTGTAGCAGTTGTGCTAATGTCAGCATCCGGCGGATTGCTAATTGTAGTGGCACGCGATTTGTTAATTATTTTTGTAGGATTGGAGTTGCTTAGCCTAGGGTTGTATATCCTCACGGCGTTTGCCAAGCGCTCGGCACAGAGTGCGGAAGCAGCCATAAAATATTACTTATTTGGGGGGATGTCGGCAGCATTTCTGCTCTTTGGGTTTAGCTATGTTTATGGGATAACCGGCAGCACGAATCTTTCGGAAATCCAGACTTCGCTTGCCGATTTGGGACCGAGCCCATTGCTCTATATTGCCTGGATTCTTATTATTACGGGTTTGGGTTTCAAAGTGGCAGCGGTTCCGTTTCACCTCTGGGCTCCAGACACATATGAGGGCGCGCCCGCACCAGCCGCTGCCTTCATCGCATCAGTATCGAAAATCGCTAGTTTCGGTTTGCTGCTCACATTTAGCTCATATTGGCTGGTCCCCTTTGCAATAATCACGAAGATGGCAGCGGACGTTCCTCTTATAGTGGTCTCTACCACGGAACCTCTTTATCATGCAGAAGGCGCTTTTCCACAATTAGGATTCATACTTCTTGTAGTCGCGGCTGGCTCTATAATTGTGGGTAATCTTACGGCATTAGCACAAATCAGTGTAAGGCGGTTGTTGGCCTATTCAGCTATTGCCCATGCTGGTTACATTTTGTTGGGAACTTCAATACAACCGAATTTCTTGGGATCAGGGAGCATAGCTGCTTTTACGGATGCGGTTTTCAGGCCTGCGCATATTAGTGCCAACGCCGTCGTATACTACGTCCTAACATACGGCCTGACCACCATCGGAGCATTCGGCGTCGTCTCCGTCGTCGAGCGAGCTACGGGCAGTGACCGCCTCGACTCCTTTCTCGGTCTGCACAAGCGCAATCCATTGCTGGCGGCGGTGCTGGGGGTGTTGTTTCTTTCGCTCGCCGGGATTCCCCCGCTGGTCGGCTTCTGGGCCAAGTTCAATCTCTTTGCCGCAGTGCTGGGCGTTTCCGCCGGGCCGGTTCCCTTTGCGCTGGTGGCTCTGGCAGTCGCGATGAGCGCCGTCTCACTCTATTACTACTTACAAGTCCTCAAGCGGGCTTACGTGATGCCCGCCATCGACGAGACGCCGATCAAGGCGCATCCGGTGACGCTGGCTGTGCTGGTGGCGATTGCCGCGGCGGTAGTGGTGCTGGGCTGCTTCCCGGCGCTGCTGCAAGGGTGGATCGAGAGCTTCTATCCGATCCTCTAACTTGCTCTTCGCTCACCGGCCTTTCCGTGCGCACAGGATAACGTGCGCACAGGCTAGAGAGCAGAAAAGAAAGAGATAGCACGCAGAGTAGACCGGCTTCGGGCCCGGGAGAATCGACAGTCACAAGATTGAAAACCAGCCAAAGTAACGTGAAAAACCCCTGTAAAATGAGCAACGTAACTGTTTTTATCTGGCGCAGATTACCAGAGTAACCCTGCGCGCGTAATCTTGTGCTTTTATCTAGAACTGGTCAAAATGATACAAGGCTACAAAAAAGTGATTTCTGTCAGAGGAAACCTTCCAATCTCAGGGAGTTTTTCAGTGCGTGGTTTCGACACTGAGGAAACGAACGAGGTTGCGAAATGTACGGGAAGAATCAGAACCCTTCCAAGGGACTGGAGTCCGGCATCCAAGGGCCAGTAGGATAAAGAAGATGAAGCAGTCCAGAGCTTGCGCAATCCTTTCCATCTCCGCTTTTTTCGTCCTGTTGTTGTTCAGCCCACTCAAGGCTCACGCGGATACCATCGTCACGATGGAACTGACGGGAGTCGGTTCGAATAGTGCCGGAGGGTTTGCCGCGTATCCCTACTACTTCAGCGTCAACGGGGGCCCCGGCACTACCCCGCTGATGTGTCTCGGTTATTACAACGGCATCTCTCAAGATGAGAGTTGGTCGGCAACGGTTGAGCCACTCTCCGTGATGTCGACAGTCGCGACGATCACCGGGTCGCCAGCGACCTCACAAACCTTCGCTGAGAGCGTTTGGCAGGAAGCGGCGTGGCTATACAACGACGCCAATGTCAATCCGGCCGACAACGATAACGACCAGTTGGCGGCCTGGGGACTTTTTTCCGGAGCAAGCAACGTGTACGGCAGCGACGACGCGCCAACGCAAGCCGCGATCATCGCGCAACTGACGTTAGCTCAGAACTTTATTACCGCTAATCCATATGCCGAATTGAACTCCGATTTTGAAATTTATGTTCCGCTAAGCGGCTGGCCCGCGGGGGACGAGGTTCCTCAAGTTTTCATTGGATACGGTGCGCCAGAGCCCAACAGCCTTATCCTGCTCGGTAGCGGGCTGCTCGGCCTCGCGGGCTTGATCATTCGCAAGAAGTGTATTGCCTGAGAGCGGCACTGATTGATCGACGTTGAGCAAGAGGCCCTGGCAAGTTTTCAGGGCCTCTTGTTGCGTTGGCGGTGAGTCGCTCGCGCCTTACTTCACTTCATCCAAAAAGCGCCAGTGAGGCTTCCAGTCCGGGGTGAGTTTCTCGCCGGTGAGCAGGGCGCGGAGCACCGGCAGGGGCATCATATTCTCCTCCAGGATGGCGTCGTGGTACTGGCGGCTGGTCATCTTTCCTGAATCCACGAGTTCATGGCGAAGGGCGCGGAATTGAAGCGCGCCGAGCATATAGGAGCACTGGTAGAGCGGGTCGTAGTCGCCGTTGACGGAGCGGCGCACCTCGGCGGTGGCGTTGTCGCGCTCGTGCCCCACTTCGGTCACCAGGAAGTCGATAGCCTGCTGCGGAGTCATCGCGCCCAGGTGGAAGCTGAGCGAGAAGATGACGCGGGCGCAGCGGTGCATGCGCCAGAAGAGCGCGCCGATTCTCTGCTGCGGCGTTGCATCATAGCCCAGATCCCAGTAGAGCATCTCCCAATAGAAGGCGTTGCCCTCCAGCCAGAAGCCGGAGCTGAAGGCCTGGCGGTAAGGCCGGTAGCGGGCGCTCATGAACTGTTGCAGCCAGTGGCCGGGAATCAATTCGTGGAAGACCGTTGCGTGAGAGAAGGCGGGGTTGTTGCCCCTCATGCTCATCATGCGCTGCTCGTAGGTCATGGTGTCGGTGGGGTAGCTGACGAGGATGGTGTCGCCGCCCAGAAAGAAGGGGCTGACGAGCTGGCGCTCAGGCGACATCATCTCCATGCGCCAGGTCTCTTTGGCCAGCGGAGGAATGGTGACCAAGCCGTGGTCTTCGGCGAATTGTTCGCCTTCAAGAGCCAGTGAGCGGATCAGCTCCGGCTGCTTGCCCGGCTCGACGTAGGAGTTCTTGACCGCCTCCAGCGCCTTATGCCAGTCGTCGTCATAGCCAAGCTCGCGGCTGGCCTTCACCATCTCCTGCTGGCACCAGGCGAGCTGCGATTTTGCCATGGCGATCAGTTCTTCGGGCGAATAGGGGATCATGGCGTCGTCGAGCTGCTGGAGCAGCGCTTCACGGCCAATGGGCGTGCCGAGAACCGTGACTTTATCGTCGGGGGCGATGCCGGCCAGTTTCTCGCGGAGAAACGTCGTCTGGTCCTTGAGCGCGGCGGCGGCCAGTTTGTAAGGCTGCGCGGCCCACCAGGTAAAGGTGGGATCGTAGCCGTTCCAGAAGTCGAACCAGTGTTGAAGCTGCGTGGTCAGTTGGTCGAGATCAGCAGCGGCGCGCCAGGCATTGATGCGGTCGGCGGGGGATGCGTCCTTGACCTTGGCTTCGAGCGCCTTGCGGCTGTCGACCACGGCTTGGGTCAGTTCGCTCAACGCCGCAGCGGCCTTCTGTGGATCGGGGTGTTGCATCATCCGTTTCTGGTCTTCGAAGGCAAAGATCGCCGGTGCAAACGGCAGCAGCGGAGCGACCTCGGACCACTGCCGCTCGTCCAGGGCCAGCTGGTGCTCCTGTTGCGTCAGCAGGTTGGCAAAGCTAAGGTAATCGGCCTTGCTCTCCTGGTCGAGGGCATTGAAGTCGATCCTGGCGAGCAGGGAGCGTTGCTCGCGATAGAAGGCGGAGTTGCGCGCGCGGGCGGCTGGCGACAAGGGGTCGGCATAGACACTGAGGAGCGTAGCCTGGTCGGCGGAGAAGCGCTCGATGAGCGCGCGCATGGGCGGCACGGAGGGGTCAAGAGCGCTGGGGTTCTGGGCGGCGATGGCGGGTGTCGCGGCGAGGGCGGCGATGAGAAGCAAAGCTGCGGTACGAGAGAAGCACATAGGCTGGAAACCCCTTGCGTGAGGTGCGGCTCCGGTCCCGATTCCAGGCCCGGTTGCCAAGAGGGAGAATGTCACACTCACGATACAGTATGGCCTCCGAGGAAGAGAAACCGGCGATGGTCGCGGCGAAGGATGCTGTGAGAAAACAGGGTTCGTTTACGAGCTTGCGCCGCTTGGTTTATAGTTCATCTTTGCTCGCCGTTCGGTATTCTGCAGCCGTCTACGGCGTGACCACAATGAAAGGAAATTTCCATGGTACGTATCTCTCGTCGCGACCTGCTCTCGTCTGGATTGGCACTTTCCGCCGCATCTCTGCTCACACGTTCGGCATGGGGACGGGCCGCCGCATTGGTTGGCGGCTCTCCCGGCGCCACTTCAGCCGAGGCGCTGGCCGCCGTTGCGCCGCGCGAACAATTGCTCTTCGACTTTGGCTGGAAGTTTCAGTTTGGCCACGGCACGGACCCGGCCCGCGATCTGGGCTTCGGCAACGGCCAAGGCGATTTTGCCAAGACAGGCGAATTCGACTTTGCCAAGGGCAAATTCGACGACTCGAAGTGGCGCGCTCTGAACCTGCCCCACGATTGGGCGGTCGAGCTGCCCTTCGTACATGACGAAGTGCAGAGTTCACACGGATATAAACCCATTGGCCGCCGCTACCCGGAGACCAGCGTGGGCTGGTACCGGCGCGAGTTCGAGATTCCGGCCAGCGACCTGGGCCGGCGCATTACAGTCGAATTCGACGGCGCCTTCCGCGACGTGCTGGTTTTTGTGAACGGCTGCTTCATCGGCCGCAACAACAACGGCTATGCGCCCTTCCGCTTCGATCTGACTGACTTTCTGAGCTTCGGGAAAAAGAACTACATCGTGGCCCGCGTAGACGCCAGCTTTGGCGACGGCTGGTTCTACGAGGGCGCAGGCATCTATCGCCACGTGTGGCTGACCAAGACCGATGCGCTGCATCTGGGCAAGTGGGAGAGCACGGTCCGTGCGGCGGTGAGTGGCGACTCCGCTGTTCTGACGCTGGACACCATGGTGTGCAACGAAGGCAAACAGGCCGAGAGCGCCAAGGTGAGCTGGCAGATTCTGGACGCGGCGGGCAAGACTGTGGCCACGGCCGAAGCCGCTGGTCAGTCGATTGATGCAGACGGTTGCGCCAAATATACAGCAACCGCCAAGCTGACGAATCCGGCGCTCTGGTCGGTGGATGCTCCGAACCTTTACTCGGCGATTGTGACCGTGGAGGCCGGCGGCAAGGCTCGTGATGCCGAGCGAGTGAGTTTTGGCGTGCGCACCGCGCTCTTCGACGCCGACAAGGGGTTCTTCCTCAACGGCAAGCCGCTGAAGATTCAGGGCACCTGCAATCATCACGATCACGCCGGCGTAGGCGCGGCCCTGCCTGACCGCTTGCAGGTCTTCCGGCTGGGTGTGCTGCGCGAGATGGGCTGCAACGCGGTGCGCACCTCGCACAATGCGCCCACCCCGGAGTGGGTGGAGGCCTGCGACCGCATGGGTGTGATGATGATGTGCGAGACGCGGCAGATGAGTTCGAGCCCCGAAGGCCTGGCGCAACTGGATGCGATGATCAAGCGCTATCGCAACTCGCCGTCGATCATTCTGTGGTCGATCGGCAACGAGGAGTGGCAGTTGCAGAACGATATGGCCGAAGAGGGCGCCAAGATTGCCGCGACCATGGTGCGGCGCTGCCATGAACTGGATCCCACGCGCGTAGTCTCGGCAGCGGTGAACGGAGACAACAAGCAGGGCGTATCCGATGCATTCGACATCATCGGATTCAACTATGGCCTGGACCGCCCCGACAACTACCACAAAGAAAATCCCCGGCGGCCTATCTACGGTTCAGAGACGTCCAGCGCCATCTCCACACGGGGCGTCTACGCCACCGACCCGCTGCGTAACACAGTAAATGCCTACGACTCCGTCGTCCCCTGGGGCGAGACAGCCGAAGAATGGTGGAAGTTTTACGCGACCCGCGAGTGGGAGGCCGGCGGCTTTGCCTGGACCGGCTTCGACTATCGCGGCGAGCCCACGCCTTACGGCTGGCCCTCGATCAACTCACAATTCGGCATCGTGGACATGTGCGGCTTTCCCAAGGACACGTTCTTCTACTACAAGGCGTGGTGGGGCACCGAGCCGGCGCTGCATCTCTTCCCACATTGGAACTTCGAGGGAAAGGAAGGCGAGGAGATCCCCGTCTGGGTGTATTCGAACGTGGACGAGGTTGAATTGCTGGTGAACGGCAAGAGCCTGGGAAGCCAGAAGGTTCCGCGCCTGGGCCATGTGGAGTGGAAAGTCAAGTATGAGAAGGGCGCAATCGAGGCGCGGGGTTCAAAGGATGGCAAGGTGGTGCTCACGGAGAAGCGCGAGACGACCGGCCCGACGGTCTCCATTCGACTGACCGCGGACCGCACCGAGATCGACGCCAACGGCGAGGATGTGGCCATCCTGAAGGTCGAGGCGCTGGACAAGGAAGGCCGCCCGGTGCCTACGGCGGGCAATTTGATCGGCTTCAAAGTCTCGGGAGCGGGCGCGCTGATCGGCGTGGGCAACGGCGACCCCAATTGCCAGGAGAGCGACAAGGAACCCAAACGCTCGCTCTTCAGCGGACTTGCGCAGGTGATTGTGCAGTCCAGCAAGCGGCCGGGCGAGATATACATTGAAGCGGTCAAGGAAGGCTGGGATGGCCCGGAGTTGACCCCGGCCAAGCTGGTCATTGTGACCAGGAGAGTTCAGCCGCGACCGATGGTTGGCTGAGGGGCCAGTGCTATCGTGTGAAGCTTTTGAACCACAATGAGCAAGAGCTTTGAATGGGCACGGCTTCAGCGCGCCGCGCATAGGCGACATGGCCGGCAGGGATCGCAGCTTGGCGCGCATTCTGCGATGTGCCGCGGCGCGGGCTTTGAGGCGGCATCGCACACCCAGATTCAACTCGCAGGCCAGATTCGAATCCGGCACATAGCCACGATCTTCCGTTCCTCTATCTGTTCAAGGTTCTTGACCAAAAGAAGCCGCAGGTGACCTGCACCAGGCTGCCCGTGCGCATCATCTCCGCCAGCAGCTCCGGCTGGCCCAGCAACGCCGGATACCGCTCCGGATGGGTGATGATCAACGTGTATCCCACCGATTGCAGCATGAACATGGCGTCGACGATCTGCGGGGGAATCGCGGTGTTGGAGAATTCGATCAGCAGGTAGCCTTTGCCGTCGATCGAATAGCGCCAGGGATTGGCGCGGCCTCGTAGATATTCTCCGCGGTCATGTGGAAGCCGCAGGCCAGGCTGAGGCCCATCCAGCCATCCAGCTCCGCACGCAGTTCCGCGTAACGCTCTGCGATGAGCGGGGCATCGAATGGGTACTCCGAACTGGTGTGGGGGGGTGCAGACGATGTGCGTGACGCCGTTGGCCGCGGACTCCCGCGCCATCTCCAGATCGGGCGCTCCATCGTCCACTCCATAGAGCAGATGATGATGGATGTCAATCATTCCGCGCCATTCCGGCATGAACAAAGCCATTGAGGTTCGCGGTACCCATATCTCAAAATCGAGACCTGGGGCACCCAGCCAACTCCGCTAACCCCGCTAACTCCGCCTAGTGAACCGCCAGCGCGGCGATCATCGAAGCGAAGACCTTCCAGCCGTCCGCCGAACCCAGAATCTGTTCGCTCGACCGGTCCGGATGAGGCATCATTCCCAGCACGTTTCGTTTGGCGTTGAGGATGCCTGCGATGTTGCTCAGCGACCCGTTGGGATTCGCCTCCGGCGTAATCTCGCCCTGGGGCGTCGCGTATCGGAAGGCGATCCGATCCTCGGCCTCCAGCCGGCGCAACTCTTCCGGCGTGCAGAAGTAGTTGCCTTCCATGTGCCCTATCGGCATTTGCAGCACGTCGCCCTTAACGATCTGGTTCGTAAAAGGACTATCTGCAGTTTCCGTGCGCAGGTGAACCTGCTTGCAGATGTACTTGAGTCCGGCATTGCGCATCAGCGCGCCGGGCAGAAGGCCGGCTTCGGTCAGAATCTGGAAGCCGTTGCAAATGCCCGCCACCAGGCCGCCGCCGTCGGCAAAGCGCTGGACCGCCTGCATCACCGGCGAGAAGCGCGCAATGGCGCCGGTACGCAGGTAGTCGCCGTAGGCAAAGCCGCCGGGAACCACCACCGCATCGACGCCCTGCAAATCTTCGCTATCGTGCCAGAGAAAGGTGACGGGCTGGTGAGCCACTTCAGCAATCACGTTGTAGGTGTCGTGGTCGCAGTTGGAGCCGGGAAAGACTAGAACCCCGAATTTCATGCTTCTAGGGTAACAGCTTGGCGGCGGGCGGGCCTTTGCGCAATGCAAAAAGCAATTTCCATTCCAGGCAATACCATTGAGAAGTGATCCCTCTTCCTTATTCCTTACAGAAAAGGCAGAAGAAAACAGGAACACCGCGCCTGCTCCGTTCGTATACGAATTCATCAGGGGAATGGCACGCACAGACCGGCAATGGTCGCGGGGCTTGTTTCTCCCGTTGTCGGAGGGCCGTTTGAAGAATCTGCGCTTTTGGCTTCTCGTCCTACTGGTGGTTATTGCTCGTATCGTTTCGTTTTGCCTTCTCAAGGCAGATCCCGCTTACCTGTTTGTTCCCCGGAGCTTTGTGGGGGGCGGCTTTCAGGTCATGCCGGCGCTGCTCGATCTGGCCGTTCCGGCGATGGTCGTCTACTGTCTCTGGCCGGGCCGTCGCTTCGGCGCTTGGACGATCCAATCGGGAAGGCTTGCCTCGTGGGATGCCGTCTCTTTCCTCTCCTTCCCACTGATCGCAGGGCTCTCGCTCTTTGCCTATCTGGCGCCTTGGCAGATCTTTCCCTATATTGATCGGATCACCTCGCTCCGCTGGCTGGAATTCGTCGTTAGCTTCCTCGCCTGGAACATGCTGCTGGACGAACTGGCAGAAAAGCGGCTTTGGCAAAAAATTGTAGTCATTCCCGTTCTCGCGCTGAGCCTGGGCGTACTGCAGGATGTTTTTCCTCATGTTCAAGACCCTTCTCGCGTTCTCCTGAGCGTGGGGGTGACACTGACCTGGACGGTTCTGGCCTTGCGGCGCCGATTCGGCCAATCGCCGCTTGCCGCCACGGCGGCCGCCGCATTGATCGGCGCGGTCAGTTGCTTGCTGGTCGTAATGGCCCCGGCGGAGTCCATGATTCCTGCCTTGTTGCTGCTGCTGGCCTTCCCGGTTGGTTCACTCGCCATCCGCAGCCGCCGCTGGTGGCCGCGCTGGGTAGCTCTGGCCGGCATCGCCGCAACCGGTCTTCTCTTCAGCCTGGCGGTTCCCAGGCTTCTGCCGCCCGAACAGAGAGCTTCCTTCTTCAACCAGGATCCGCCGCCCGCGCACAGCGAGCAAGTCGAAGGCATCGCAGTCCGTTATGACGATACCCGGGTGCGTCCCGTCGCCATCCAGTTGGCGCATGTCCTGGCCGCGGCCAACCAGGTCAGCCGGGAGGCGTATGGCGTCTCGCCGGATGTGAATGAGCTGGTGATCCGGGGTTTTGAGAGCGGAGGCTTTCAAGCCCGCTTTCCGCATGGCATTGACGGCAACCTGCCTTCACCGCGCTATGTTGAATTATGCCTTGACAGCTCCTATCTGAACGATCCGAATGGCTCGATTCACTTTCCCGATCCGGTCAATGCGATTCTTCATGAGTACAGTCATCTATACGGCGCGGTTCCCTATAACCCCTGGGTGATGGGAGGCGCGCAGGGATCGGAAGAGGAGGGCTGGGCGACCTTCAGCGCCATGCGCCTCTCTCGCCGGCTCTATGACCGCTTCGGCCCCGGCCTTTGGACTCCGGCCTATAACTATGCCGCGCGCGCGGAGGCGATTACCCAGGCGAATCTGGACGGTCACTCCGTTTTCTGGTCGCATACCAACGAATACGGAGGCTTCCGCTTGTGGTACTTGCTGAGCCGGCTAGACGGCGAGGCGGCGCTCTACCAAAAACGCTGGGAGCTAACCCGGCGCGATGGCAGTTGGTGGTTTCAGATCAATCGTCCCGATGCGGCCAGAGGGGTAGCCGCGGCGTTTGGCAGGTCGGATTTTGTCTCCTTCGGCTCGGAGAAGGCCGTCCGCTACGACCAGGTGATCGCGTTGCAGGATCTCCAGCCAATCGGAGAGCTTCTCGGCTGGAGCACGGACAAAATCAAAGCGAACTATGCTCGCCATGCCGCCGATCTTGTCGATCCGGCGGTCCGTGTGCCCGCGCGCGGGCCTGTGGCGCTGGATTGGGTGTTCTCCGCGATCGTTCTGGCGCTCGGCGCAGCGATCAGGAGAGCCGTTCCCGCGCCTCCAGCGGCGTGACCTCGGCAGTAAGTAGTAAGTGTTGTGGGCGCAAGTGGAGCCGGGAAAGACTAGAACCCCGAATTTCATGCTTTTAGGGCAACAATTTCCCGCTGCCCGCAACACAATCCCCTCGAGCGCGGGATTCCGATTCCTTGCCGGCGCCTCTCCGGCTCAGGCACTATAATCATTTGCATCACCCCCCAGAGGTAGCATCGCTCGGCAACTGTGAGATAGGTTGGAACGATTAGCAGTTGGAAATATCGGGAGTTTGACAATGAGCATACGAAAGCTGGCTTTGCTGGCCGCAGTTCTTCTGCCGCTTCCGCTGCTGGCGGAAACCACCTACACCTACACTGGAACCCCCTTCACTGCTGTGATAAGTCCGTACACCACAAGCGATTACCTCAGCATTACTCTCAACATGAGCGCTCCGCTGGCCGACAATCTGCACGGAATCTACGTTACGCCGGATTCCTGGTCCATCACCGACGGAATCTACAGCGACAGCAGCGCCGATGTGGACTCCTTGGTGGAATTCGGTTTTGTCACCGATGGCGGCGGTGCGATCACAGAGTGGTATGTTCAGGATGATTCTTTCTCCTCCGGCACTGAGTTTGTGACCGTTTATATTCCTGCGACGAGTACCGATACTGCGACGATTATCGATCGTAGCCGGACGGGGGCATCGGCGGCGAAAACGTTAACAACCCCGGCATCTGGACCGAGACGAGTAGTACGCCGGAGCCGGAGAGCATGGCGCTGTTTGGTTCGGGGTTGATTGCCCTGGCCGCGGCCGCGCGGCGCAAGCTCCTGTGGTCGTAGCCACTTTAATAATTCATTGCCAGCTTTGGGCGCTCTTGTCCTGCACAAAGGATGCAGAACGCGAGCGGGTTTGCGCACTTGCCCCGGTCCACAGAAAACACAACATCCTGCCCAGCGCCGCCGATGGTATACTCACAAGGTCAGGCGCGTGCCCGCGCCGCCATCTTTCACTCTCTCTGAGGTCTTTATGTCCGGCCATTCAAAGTGGGCCACTATCAAGCACAAGAAGGGCGCGCTGGACGCCAAGCGCGGCAAGATCTTCACCCGTTTGCTCAGGGAAATAGCCGTAGCGGCCAAAGGCGGCGGCAACCCCGACACCAACGCCCGGCTGCGCACAGCCGTTCTGGCGGCCAAGGCCGAAAACATGCCGCAGGACAACATCAAGCGCGCCATCCAGCGCGGCACCGGCGAACTGGAGGGCCTCACCTACGAGGAGATCACCTTCGAGGGCTACGGCCCAGGCGGCGTGGCCATCATCGTGGAAACGCTGACCGACAACCGCAACCGCGCGGTGAGCGAGATCCGCCACGCCTTCGCGAAGAATGGCGGCAACCTGGGCGAGTCCGGCTCGGTGCGCTTCATGTTCCATAAGAAGGGTCTCATCGCCGTCGAGAAGGATGCGGCCACGGAAGAGCAGTTGATGGACATCGTGCTCGAACAGGGCGGCGAAGACCTGAACGACGAAGGCGACACCTGGGAGATCGTCTCCGATCCTGCCGATCACGAGCGCGTCGCCGCGGCCATCAAAGCCGCCCACATTCCTACGGTGATGTGCGAGGTGACCATGGTCGCCTCCACCTACACCAGGCTGGAGGGCAAAGAGGCCACGCAGATGATCCGGCTGCTGGAGGTTCTGGAAGACTGCGACGACACCCAGAACGTCTATTCGAACTTCGACATGAGCGCCGATCAGATGGAAGCGGCGGCCGGCTAACAGCCGGCGGGCAGGCAAGGAAGAGGCCGCCCGATTGTGGCGGCCTTTTTGTGGGGATTCTTGAATTTTACTCAGGGAAGGAAAGTTCATTGACCGGAACTGTTAAGTTATTTGCGCTTGTATTGACGGCTGGAAATTTGACGGGAGCGGGTATTGCCTCCGCCCAACTTCCAGCGGGCTCTACGACGGAATCGAAAACTACGCCAATTTCGACCGAGAATAGGAATTTCGTAACGCTGGAAAGAATAAATGTGGAAGTGAACCCCGTCGCCCAGGTGCGCGAAGCCAAGAGCTGGGAGTACGGCCCCTTCGTCAACTATGGCAACGGCACCGGCGACCGCTCACAGTACAAATTCCTCTCGGCCGGCGTCCAGTTGGGCAAGCCGCTGACCCCGGTCTTTCATGCCGGCGTTCTCAGCGGCCAGTTCGAGTTCGCCGGCAACATCATGCCCCTCTGGCAGGCATACACTCCGGCCCCGCACTACGAGAACTATACCTGTACCGACGAGACGACGGGACTTCCTTTCACCTGCTCGCTGCTGGTCGGTGGAGGCACCTTCCGCGGCGTCAGCCTCACGCCGGTGATTTTACGCTGGAATTTTCTGACCAGATCGCAGCGCATTCAGCCCTGGTTCCAGGCCGCGGGCGGGCTCATCTATACCACCCACAAGTTTCCGCCAAATTTCCTGGGCACGCAGACAATCAACGGCCAGACGGTCTATCTCGACGGCGGAACCTGTGTGTGGAATTTTTCGCCGCAGGGCGGCGCCGGCATTCATTACTTCACGCGGGCCAAAAGGTCAATCGACCTGGAAGTGAGCGGCGTTCACATCTCCTCGGCCTCGCTGGGCGACCGCAACCCCGGCGTCAACGCCAGCGTCCAGGTGCAGTTGGGCTATACCTTCTGGAAGTGAATTCAGAAAGAGAAAATGAGCGGACCGTTAGTCGAGTGCGTACCGAACTTTTCCGAGGGCAGGGATGCCCGGCGGGTCGAGGCCATTGTGGCTGCGATGCGCGTCGAGGGTGTGCATCTGCTCGACTGGTCGATGGACGCGGCCCACAACCGCTCGGTGGTGACCGTGGCAGGCGATCCGGCGGCAGTGGTGGAGTCGGCGGTGCGCGGCGCGGGCAAGGCCGCCGAGCTGATCGACCTGACCCGCCAGCAGGGGGTCCACCCGCGCATTGGCGCGGCCGACGTGATTCCCTTTGTGCCCATCTCCGGCATCAAACTCGAGCAGTGCGCGCTGCTGGCCCGGCAGGCGGGCCTGGAAATCTGGCGCCGCTTCAACGTGCCGGTTTTCTTTTACGAGGCGGCCGCCGCCAGGCCCGACCGGGCGAATCTCGAAGACGTGCGGCGGGGGCAGTTCGAGGGGTTGATCGAGGCGGGTGGCAAGGAGACTTCGCGCCGCCCGGACATCGGCGGCCCGATGATCCATCCCACCGCCGGCGCCTGCGCGGTGGGCGCGCGCAAGTTTCTGGTGGCCTACAACATCTATTTCGATTCGGCCGACGTGGCCATGGTGCGCGCTATCGCCCGTGATATTCGCGCCGCTTCCGGCGGACTGAAGGGCGTCAAGGCCATGGGAGTTCTGGTCCACGGCCGCGCGCAGCTCAGCATGAACATCACCGATTTCGAGGTCACGCCCATCTCCCAGGTCTTTCGCGCGGCCACGGCGCTGGCTCTGCGCCATAACGCCGCGCCCGTCGAGGGCGAGATCATCGGCCTGCTTCCCGAGGCCGCCTGTGAGCGAGAGAGCGAGTGGATGCGTCAATTAGTAGGGTTCGATGCGCAGACCAAGATTCTGGAGCGCCGCCTTGCGGCCCCTCTGGCCTGGCCGGGAGAGTCCTCAGCGGCCAAGCCGGTTTGAAAGGCGGATCGGTTCCCTGCCCGGCGAACGGGTAAAATGGAACAGGAACGGCGTTGTGAACCTTTGCTGCGCCTGTGGAGGAAGAATTCATTGAAGGCTATCCTGAGAGTTGCAATTCCGGCTATCTTTTTTGCCGCAGCCGGGTCGCTTCCGGCGGCGCAGTTGTCCGCCAATGCCAGCACCGCCATCCCGCACGATGTGCAGCAGTTGGTGGCCATCGACTACCACGCGATGGAGAACTCGACATCGGCCATGGATTTGCGCGAGCGCGTGATGCCGCCCGAGCTCAAGCGCTTTGAAGATGCCCTGAAAAACTCCGGCCTGAACGAAAACCACGATGTCGAGCAGTTGGCCTTTGCCCTCTTTCGCTCCAAGGATGGGGACGACAAGCTGGATACCGTCGGCGTCGCCCAGGGCCAATTCTCCGTCACGGACATCCTGGCCAACTTCCGCAAGCAGAAACTGAAAGCCACGCTGGTGCGCACCAACAAGGTCTATCCGCTGGCCAAGACCGGCATGGTGGTCTGCTTCGTCGATCCCTCCACCATGGTCTTCGGCGGCAGCGATTCGGTGACCAAGGCTCTGGATGCCCGCGACGGCCTCTCGCCCAGCCTGCTCACCAACGCGCCGATGATGGACGCGATGAAGACCGTGGACTCCGAGCCGCTATGGAGCATCCTCGACCAGAAAGGCACCCAGACGATGATGCGCCAGATCCTGGGCGAGGCCGGTTCGCTCACCGACTTTGACACCGTCAAGAAGCACCTGCAGGCCTCCTGGTACTCAATGGATTTCCAGCACGGCGTCAAGTTCGACCTCACCATCTCCACAGGCGACAGCTTCGCCTCGTCAACGCTGACTTCGCTCTTGCAGGCCGGGCTGGCGTTGCGCAAGGCGAGTGGCACGGAGCCGGAGAAGCAGGCGCTGACCGCTACCTCCATCTCCTCAGATGGCGGACGCATGTCGCTCCACTTCTCGACCACCGATGCGCAGTTCACCAGCCTCCTGCAATCCCCGCTCTTCAAGGGTATTGTGCACTGATGCTATGAAAGGGCGCGGCCTTGACCGCGCCCTTTTTATGCAAAAGGAATGATCAGGGTTGCGGAGTCAGATGGGGATGAAACTCCGCTTTGCCGCCCGGCAGCAGCACAATCTCGATTCGGCCCTCCTGCCGCTCGGCCAGCGCGGGGCCTTCCACTTGCGTCTGCCGCCCGTCGCTTCCGGTGTACTGCACCTTCAGCGGCCCGCTGCCGCGCAACTGGATGCGATAGGGCAAGACGGCGCCCGCCGCCAGGCTGTCGGCTCCGAAGCTGGCGCTGGGATAATCCACCTCCAGCAGTTGAATCGCCCCGCCGGTGCGGTTTTCCACCGTTGCATCAATATGGTAGGAGTGGCAGCCCGCCAGGGCGAGCAGCGCGGCAGAAAGAAACGCGGCTGTAATTCTCATTTCTCGCTCCCGTCCGCACCTTCTGCCGCACCCTGGGCCGCCACTTTCTTTTCCACCCGGTCCAGCCGCTTGGCCAGCTCCGGCAAACGCTGGAAGAGGCTCACCGCCCTGAGCCAGACGCGGTTGTCGAAGCCGGGTGACCCGGAGATGACCTTCCCTGCCGGCACATCGTGCGAGACCGCCGATTGCGCGGTCAGAATCACGCCGTCGCCTACCGTGCAGTGGCCCGCCACGCCGGTCTGACCCGTGAGAATCACATTGTTGCCGATGATCGACGAGCCGGCCAGGCCCGTCTGCGCGCAGATCAGCGTGTTTTCGCCGACGTGCGAGGCGTGCCCCACCTGGACGAGATTGTCCACCTTGGTTCCGTCGCCGATGCGCGTCTCGCCCACCGTCGCCCGGTCGATGGTGGCGTTGGCCTGCACGTCCACGCGGTTGCCCAGCCGCACCGGCCCCGACTGTGGAATTTTCTCCCAGTGGCCGTCGTCATTCTTCGCAAAGCCGAAGCCGTCGGCGCCGATGATAGCGCCATTCTCCAGCGTTACGTCGTCGCCCAGAATGCAGTCTTCGCGCACCACGGCGTGCGCATGAGCAAAGAAATTTCTACCGGCCTCGACGCCGGGATAAAGCACTACGTGAGGCAGCAGTGTAGCGTGCGCGCCCAGCTTCACGCGCGGGCCGATCACCACATAAGCTCCAATGTGCGCGCCCTCGCCGATCACCGCGGTCGGGTCGATCACCGCCGTCGGATGAATTCCCGGCGGGTAGACCGGCGGCTGATAGAAGAGGCCCAGCGCATGCGAGAAGGCGAGGTAAGGATTCTTGATCCTGAGCGTCGCCGCTTCAATCTCCGGAAACTCCGGCTCCACTAGCACCGCCGCGGCCAGCGTTTTGCGCGCCAGCCCCGCGTACTTGGGATTGGCCACGAAGGTGATCTCCGTCGGCCCGGCCTCCTCAATCCCTTTTACACCAGTGACTTCCTGCTCCGCGTCTCCGCGCAGCTCCGCGCCCAGCTTCGTTGCCAACTCGCCTAGCTTCATGGATGGAATTGTAGCGGAAGAGGCGGCAGGAACCTATTCCGAGGGGCTTTTAAAGCGGGTGACAGTCCACTCTTTCTCCGCATAACGTCCTTCCAGAACAACCGCTCTTATCAATCCTCTCCCTCAGTTGAGTACGAGAAGGGATTGAAGACCTCCACGGCCAGTCCGTCAAAGTCCCTGACATTGCGGGTGACGACAATCATGTGGTGAATGCGGGCTGTGGCAGCGATCATCGCATCTCCACTCAGATCGTCCGGTTTGCCTGCCATCAGTCGCGCCCATTCACGAAATATCGGGCCGTCCATGGGCAGCACAGAAAAGTTGGCCAAAATGTAATCCAGCCACGCCTCAATCTCCGCGGCTTTCAGCGGGTCCTGCTTCCGCGTGATCTCCGCGCCGTCCTGAATCTCTCCGATGACTACAGCAGGGATAGCGATCTCTTCTGGGCGCACAGCATGAAACCACGCCAGAACCGCTCCATGCGGCTTGGCCTTGCGCAACTCCGAGATCACGTTTGTATCAAGAAGGTACATGGAGCCTAAGCTTGCTCATCAAAGTCAACGGAACGAACACGAAGCCGGCGACGTGGTGGAATATAAAGATCATGCGGACCATTGGTGTCGAGGAGAATGTCCTTAATGCTGGGACGTGTTGAATCTCTCAGCCGCTTCCACTCTTCGATAGGTACCAGTACGGCTGTTTCGACGCCGCGCCGGGTGAGGACCTGCGGGCCGTTTTTGAGCGTGGCGTCGAGAAACTCGCTGAAGCGCGCCTTTGCGTCGTAGACCTGCCAAGCCATGGGGAAACCTCCGCACGTATAGTCATATCACTAGTCATATGACTATGTCAAGGCACCTTCGGTGCGGGGGCTGGCTGTCCGGGCAGAGGCCCCTTCGACAGGCTCAGGGCGTGCTTTCGGTGTGGGGAATTGGGGGTTGTGTAACTCGGCACATCCGGTTGAATTCCCGCGCTTGGGTTTCGCCTTTTTCGGCCACTGCGAAATAGTTATGCTATTGATTCAATGTATGTTACAGAATTTGCTTGCGGCTTAAAAAGGCGAAAATGGGGTCAACTTTTGTTGCATTTTTCGCAAACTAATGCGCTAACTCATTCAATTTGAGTGGCTTGCAAATCATGTGGCGGCAATTCGACGGTATTTTGCGTGGTTGTGGGCGTGATCGGAGCGGAGCGGGTAGGACGGGCAGCAGAGGAAGGTTTCCGTATGGGTGCGGAACGCGCGGTGTGCAGGAGACGCGCGGTGCGCGCGATACTGAGCATGTGATCTGTTTCCGAGGCGTAGATCAGGCCGCGCAGGTCGGCATAGGCGACACAGGCGATGTAATCGGAGATGTTCTGGCGGCTGATGAGAGCAGGCATAGCTGCCTTGTAGGCGGCCAGCGCCTCCAGACTGGAGTCGTATTCGCTTTTGTGGCGGCTACAAGCGGAGAGCCGGGCACGCTCGTAGGCGGCCATGCAGATGGCGATGGCGGGGTGGCCGAGGGGCGAGGGATCGGGAGAAGCGTCGATGACGGGGTCGGCGCGGCGCTCGGCGGTGGGCTGGGTGAGAGCCTTCACGACGGCCTTGCGGAGTTGAATGATGCCTGGATTCGTCATAGGAATAGTGTGGCGGAAATGGACGTAATTCTCTGCAAATTGTCAGGGAACATTTTAAGACTGAATTAAACTCCCACCCTCCCCGGTCCCCAAAAGCGAGGGACCGGGGGCACCCTTGATGTGAGAAAAATTGCGGTATGAAACCGGGGCCACCCGGCGCGGGGAATGAACGGGGACCGGGAAGTGGCGGCTGTGTCCATTCTTCAATATTCCCTTGACGATATATGTAAAATACTACATAATGAGTGCATGGCATGGGAAGTCGAATTCACGAATGAATTCGGTGACTGGTGGGATGGGCTGACGGTCGATGAGCAGAACAGCATCGCCGATGGCGTGTACGTCCTGGAAGAGTTAGGGCCAGCGCTCACCCGCCCGCTGGCGGATACGGTTCACGGCTCCGAGTATCCCAATATGCGGGAGTTGAGAATCCAGCATCAGGGCCGCCCTTATCGCGTTCTGTATGCTTTTGACCCGCGCCGAGTGGGCGTCCTGCTGATAGGGGGCGACAAAACCGGAAACAGCCGTTGGTACGAGGAGTTCGTTCCAAGGGCCGACGCAATTTACGCGCAGCATCTTCGCGAGATCAAGGAGTAGAGACATGGCACACAAGTGGTCTGAACTGGAAGCGAAAATGGGACCGGAGCGTGTAGCCGCGGCCCGCGCCCGCGCCAAGAAGGTGATCGAGGAAATGCCTCTCTACCAGCTTCGCAACGCCCGCGAAATGACGCAGACCCGTCTGGCTGAAGTGCTGGAGATGGACCAGGGCAACATTTCCAAGCTGGAAAAGCGCACCGATATGTACCTAAGCACGCTGCGCAGCTACATAGAAGCGATGGGCGGGGCGCTGGAGATTCGCGCCGTCTTTCCGGATGGAGTTGTGAAGATCGATCTGCTGAATAAGCTATCAGCTTGAGCACCCGCTATGCGAGGACTGGCCACCCAGGCGGGAGCCTTCGGCTCGGGGAACAAACGGGGACGGTTTCCTACCCTTCGCTAGAAAAAGCAAAATGTAAGGCGATCGCAATTGGCTCAAAGGTGTATATTGACGATGTGCGCTGAGCGTTGCTCTGCGCCGTATGGAGAAAATATGGCGGATGAATCGGCTGCAAATCGCTGGTGGGAGAATTATCTCGTAAGGTATTTCTTGCCGTCCATTGTTGGAATGTTGATTGTGGCATGGCTTCAACAGAACACTGGTGCTAATCGATATTTGCCTGGCTTCTATATCTATGACTGGAAGATTTTCAACACCCCTTACCTTGTGCTCTGGCTTTTGATTGGTACATTATATTGCTACGTTGCCTCCTACCCAGCACTAGTCTTTCATGCGACACGTATTCTTGATTTTAAAGACGTTCTCGGAAGAATATGGGGCGGAAAGAGACTATTTATCAACCCTTATGTCGCCAGTTTTATTTTAGCGTTTCTCGGTGGGGTATGCTATTTTATTCGGTTCATTACATCAAGATTTTCAACAGAATATTCTGAGTTTATCGCATTATGGCTTCCAATAGCATTGTCAATTATTATTGTAGGTAGTTTCTCATTTTTACAAGTTTGGAGAATCTGGAAGGTATTGAATAGATTTGGCGATTTTGGACTAAGGGAAATTAATGGGAAAGCGGATGCTAGTATTGCATACGCTTATGTTAGATTCTTAGCCGAGAGGCGGGGGGTTACTAGAACTGATGCAACTGGTATAAAAGCAGCCGATGAAGACGAAGGAATGAAAAGAGATACTGAAAAAGATATCGTTGAAACTTATAGGCACCTTCGGGAGCATGGAAACACTGCGTTGATTGTATTGCTCGAATTGGCATTATGTCCGATATTATGTTTAATTCTCGGAGATACTTGTTACTCGAGGAGCCATTTTATACTCAATGTTTCACATATCGATGTTCTTTTGTCTGTCGTTCTTATATTATGGGTTCTCCCTTCAGTGTGCATTCACGGTTTTGCTCAACATTTAGAACATCGATTTTCGTGGTTTAAATACTCGATTATAGATGGGAAAAATTCATCCCAAATAGATGAACAAAAATACATTGCAAGGTAAGCCAACCTTGCGCCTTATTCTAGCGCAAGGATGGGAAGCAAGGATGCCGTTGCGAGCGAATAGCGAGCGTCTGCCCGAGCGGCAAGCTCACCAGCCGCGGGTTTGGAGTTGGTCTTTTAGTTCGATGCCGGCGGCGGCCAGGCCTTTCATGGTGCCGGTGACCTGCTCGCTGACTTCGGCGAGAATTTTGGGGTCGTTGTAGTGGGTGGTGGCGATCACGATGGCACAGGCGCGGCTGACGGCCTCGGCGCGCTCTTTGGGGTCGTTCTCAACGTCGAGCGGCGTGGCGTTGCCCTTCATGAAGATTCCCGAGCCGACGAAGATGGCCTCGGCGCCTAACTGCATCATCAGCGCGGCGTCGGCCGGGGTGGCGATTCCACCGGCGGAGAAAT
>CAZQRX010000020.1:0-37062 GCA_964595845.1 uncultured Occallatibacter sp.
CCAAGGTCTGGGCGGTGGGCGGCGACGGCGGCATGGGCGACATCGGCTACCAGAATATGTCCAAGGTGATGCTGCAAAACCGGCCCAACGTCAAGGTGCTGATGCTGGACACGCAGGTCTACTCCAACACCGGCGGACAGAACTCAGACTCGACGCCGATGCTCGGCGGCAACGACATGAACACCTTCGGCGCGGCCTCGCAAGGCAAGAACACCGAGAAGAAGACAGTCGCCGAAACCTTCCTGGCCGGGCACGGTTCGCCGTTTGTCGCGCAGGTCTCAATGGCCAACGCGCCCAAACTCTATCGCGCCATCCTCGACGGCCTGGAGTATCGCGGGACGCTCTTCATCCAGGCCTTCACGACCTGCCAGCCGGAGCACGGCGTGGCCGACGACATGGCCCTCATTCAGGCCCAGCGCGTACGCGATTCGCGCGGCGTACCGGAGTTCGTCTTCAACCCAAGGCTCGGCGAAACCTACCAGGAGACGCTGGACATCAAGGGCAACCCGTCGATCGATCTGGATTGGTACGAGACAAAGAACAAGGTCACCGGCGAAACCGCGCGCTACACCGTTGCTCACTGGTGCACCACCGAAGCCCGCTTCCGCAACCACCTGAAGAAGATCAAGCCCGAAGGCGCTTCCGCGCTTATACCTTTGGAGAATATGCTGGTGCGGATTACGCAGCAGGACGTCGTCTACCGCCGCTACCTAGACCCCGGCCACCGCGCCTTCATCCCCGACTTCGGCGTATCCATCACCGTCAGCGACGAAGCCGGCAAGACAACCCACTACGCCATCAGCCGCCAGTTGGTGATGTTCTGCGTAGAGCGCCGCAAGGCATGGCGGATGCTGCAATCCAAAGCCGGCATAGTGAACAAGGAATACGCCGCCCAGCGCGCAATTCTGGCCGAAGTGGATGCCGGTAAGCTGCCGCTGGACGAGTTCCTAAACCACGCCCACGAACTCCTGAAAGAGCGGCTCACCGGCGGCGAGCTGGCAAAAACATAGGCCAATAAGCAGGGTACGGGCCTCCGCTCGTACTGTATCAGGGCACGACTTCAGTCGTGACGCAACAGCGAACACCAATTCAACCAAAGAAGAACGCGGACCGAGGGGGCCGCGTTCTTGCATCCAAACCGCAAACCAGCGATAGACAGTGGAGCTACCTAGGTTGCCGGCGCGGGTGGTTCCGGAAGCGTAGGAGTAACTAGATTTTGAGCTGATGGAGGTCCATCGTCTTGCTTCGCTTTCTCAGTGAGATTGATGTCCTTAGACCAGAGAAGATTTAGACCGGGGACCGCTCTATCTTGAGCAGCGTAAATAACGATCATTTCCAACTTTGAGTCTCTCAATTCGTCGGGAATACTTTTTACATATTCTTTAAAAAACCTTACATGCAAATAGATCTTAGCCGTGTTGATAATCGTCCGGAAAACGAATACGGAAATTGCGCAAAACACTCCAAACACAAATACTGAGCCCAATACAATGAATCCGTGAACATGGGTAACGTTCATCATCGGGCGGGGGGTGAATTCCAGAAGGGAGTCAACCAGGGCAGGGGTTAAAGAAATAAAAAGGAGAGAAAGGAGCACAATGAACCCGTAAAGACTCATAAACAATAAATTGACGACCATCCCTGCAATCATCATGTCAGGATGCAACGCACTGTCTATCACCAGGTCGTATTCAACTTTCATCCTGCTATGCTTCTTCTGATGAGAAGTCTTTCCCCACCGGTCCATCCAACGCTGGATGGGTGCGACAGCTAATCCGCTCGCGATTCCTATCGGAATTGAAAGCACAGCCCCAATCCACAATTCCGGACTCATTTCACTTCCTCCTACTGATGGACGTTGTAGGCATTGTACGATCAAACCCTCCCAAATAACCGACTAGTAGCCCATAACTCTGGGTATCGGATGCTCCAGGTCCGGATTTTCGGATCTGGGATACCACGCGAATCAACCTTGCTCCCTGACCTACCGGGGCGAATTGGCGAGCATCTTCTCCCGCAGGATTTGGTTGGCGCGGGTCTGGTAGCCGGGGCCGGATTGTTTCAGCCAGATGACCACGTCGGCATCGAGGCGCATCGAGACCGATTGCTTGACCGGCCGGTAGAGATTGCCGGAGCGTACGGTCTCGAGCCATGCGTCCATGCCGCGAATGGGATTCTTCCACTGGGCGGCGGACAGTTCGGGGGCATCGGTGAGGTCAATCGTCCGATCCGCCGTCGCCAAAGCGGCCAGCTCACGATCCACCCGCGCTTTGACCCGCGCGTCCTTCTCCAACTCGCCGGCGTCAACCACCCGGATAGAACTGCGCATGGTAGGCTTCCGCCTCGCCTGAGGTCGCCTTGCGGGCTGAGATGATGCGGATTCTTTCTTCTTCGTCATTCTGTTCATACGTGTGGGCCACCAAGAGTAAAAGTGCATCGTTCGAATTTGGGCTCGCTCTTCCAATCGCCTGCCAGCGCGCCTCTCCCTCAACTTCGCGGTCCTGCTCGAAGATCACGAAACGGTCGCGGAAGACGCGTGTCGCGGCCTCGAAACTCACGCCATGCTTGCGCAGGTTGGCGTGATTCTTCCGTTCATCCCAGCTAAACCGCGCCATAGGATCCGTACAGACGATTCAGTCTATACATTACGCTTCTTCTCTTCTGTATACAAATCTTGTGCTTCGCAGAGGTGAATCTCCAACAAGCCGTTGCACTCTGTAGGGGCGCCTCGAAGCACCGGAGTGGTAGATTGAGATGGTGGCCGCCAACCAAAGGCCGCACAAAACACATCTTATGCAGACTCTTCGCTTTACCCGATTTCTCGTCTTCTTCTTCGTTGCCGGGCTGGTGTACGCGCAGCCTTCCGGAGGGCCTTACGGTCCGATCGACCAGCGCTATGAGATTCCCAAGAGCGGAAAGGTCTACTTTGTTGCGCCGGATGGCAAGAGCGATGTGGGCGGCGCCGACGCTGCCCATCCCACCACCATCGAGGCGGCGATGGAGCGCGTAGTGACCGGCGACGCCATTGTTCTGCGCGGCGGCATCTACAGAACCGGCGGCCTGGTGCTGAATCAGGGCATCACGATGCAGCCTTACGAAGAGGAGCATCCCGTCCTCAAGGGCACTCTGATTGCAACCCAGTGGGAGGCTTTGCCCAACAACGTCTGGAGGACTAAATGGTCCCATCTCTTCCCGGCGGAGCCCCTGCCCTGGTGGAATCGCAGAGGCGAGGGCATGAAGACGCCCCTGCACCGTTTCAACAACGATATGGTCTTCGTGGATGGCGAGCTTCTCAGCTCCAAGGGCTGGGAGGGAGAGCTCGACCCTCATTCCTATTACATCGATTACAAAAACGGATTCGTGTACATCGGCGCCGACCCCGCGAACCGGCAGGTGGAGATTACCGTTTTCGACAGCGCGCTGGTGAGGACCGCCGGGCCCGCGCATGGCAAGCTCTCGGATGGAAAAGGGCCGGTGATTCGCGGCCTCACCTTCACGCAGTATGCGTATCGCGCGCTGGAGATCGAGGGCAAGAAGCATTTCACCTCGGCCGAGGAGCCTACCAACGAGCCTGTCGGCCTCTCAGATCCGGCGACCTATGGCAAAGAGGTGAGGAATACGCTGATTGAGAATGTCACTATCAGCTACTGCTCTCATGTGGCCGGCTACTTCCGCGGCGATGGGTTGATCATTCGCAATTCGCTCATAAGCGATACCGGCACGGAAGGCATTTACGTCATCGGTTCGTCGGATGTGCTGCTGGAGAAGAACATCATCCGCCGGAACAACATCAGGCAATTGAGCGGGTACTTTCCCTCGGCGGTGAAGATCTTCAACCAGACGTATCGCGTCACCTTCCGCGACAACCTTATTCTGGAGCAGCCCTACTCGAACGGAGTCTGGTATGACGTGGGCAACCGCGACGGGGTGATTGTCGACAACTATGTGGAAGGCGCTCTGGACGGCATCTTCATCGAGATTTCGCGCGGCGCCACCATCGCCGGCAACGTGGTGGTGAATTCCCAGCATGGACTTCGCTCACTGAACTCGGCGGATGTTCATGCCTATAACAACACCTTTTTCAATGCGCGCGTATCCTTTGAGCGGAATGACCGCGTGGCCGCGGGCGACGTCTTTGACTGGCATTCCACCACGGGGCCGGGGCTGGAGCAGCGCGATGGCCAAATCTTTCTCCACAACCTGATGGCGGCTTCGGACTCGTTTCGCGGTCCGTTGCTAGAGTTTGGGCAGCAATCGTTACTCTGTGGCAAGCTCAAGAATGCGCAGGCGACGGAGGTCGACGGAAACGTCTATCTCCGTGACGCATCTACCGCAACAGGCGCGCGGGAGCCGCTGATTGTCTATGCCCCGTCGCAGGGAGAGAACTGCGCCTCGCGGCTTGCCTCGCTCGATGATTTCCGCAAGCTCGAGCCGGCCTTCGAAAAGAACGGCGTCGAGATCGATCATTCTCCCCGCTCGGTTCTGAAAGGGCCCGACATGAGGCATTTCGAGCTGCAACGCCCGCTGCCCAATGCGACGGCCATGAACTTTCTTCCTTCCGAGGTTCGATCGCTTCTGGGATGGAGTGAAGCCGAGGCCAAGACGCCTGGCGCTTATCCACTGCGCTGAGGGCGAGTGGCACAGGTTCCTAGAGCTCAATCAGCTACCATGCGGTGGAGATCACCCCTCTAGCCGGAGCAGGCGCAGAAGCTTTACAATGCCGCCAGCCCCAAACAAACCCCCGTGCTGAACTTCGGAGCATCATGGCAGCCAGTTTTCACCTTTTTGGGATCGTGCACCTAGCCATCCTCGCCGCGGTTCCTCTGCTTGCGGTTTTACTGGCAGTTGTTCAGCGAAGGCTGCTGACCGGATCGAGAGCTGTGCGCGTTGCCCTGGCTCTGCTTCTCTTCCTCTGCACGATTCTGTATTACGGACGCTATGCCGTGCTTGGCGAGCCGATGTTTCCCGGGCATCTCCCCCTGGAACTCTGCGATGTTTCGTTGTGGCTGGTCATCCTGGCGCTGCTGACGCTCAAGCCGACAATCTTCGACGTGGCCTATTATTTTGCCTTGGCCGGAGCTTCGATGTCGCTACTGACTCCCAACCTGACGGAGCCCTCTCTCTTCCTGTCGGTGCAGTTCTTTGTGGACCACGGCCTGCTCGTGACCGCCATACTCTATCTTGTCTGGTCCCGGCAGGCGCGGCCGCTGCCCGGGTCGGTCGGCAGGGCGATGCTGGTCTTTAACATTCTTATCGTCTTGATCGGCACGTTCGATTTCATCTTCAAGACAAACTATATGTTCCTCAGAACCAAGCCTGAGACGGTCTCGCTGCTCACGTTTCTTGGACCATGGCCCTGGTACATCCTGGCAGGCGACGGCGTTGCCTTCACTCTGTTTCTGCTGCTTTATCTTCCTTTTCGGCGAACCAGCGCGAAAGCTGCGTAGCTCTTGTGCGGGACTCAATGAAGAGACCTTCACGCGCGATTACTTTGTCAAACGTCGAACGCCCCAGGTCTCACTATTGAGACCTGGGGCGTTCGGCTACTGACCACTAACAACTATCTGTTGAAGCTCACATACTTGCGCCCGGCGTAGAGGCGGAAGCCGCCGGCCGGGTCGGCTTTTACTTGCAACGGCATGGGATGCATCTGCGCGGGATCGTCGCCCGCGGCGACCGTCAGCACATCGTGCGCGCCTACATCCGTGACCACAAACTTGTCCCCGACAAACCCCACGCCGTAGACACCCGCGGGAAGGCTCTGGCCACCCACGTTGAGGGGAACTTCGGCAATGAAGTAGGCCTGATATTTGACCGCCAGGCCTGTCGAGTACCCACTGGTGTCCACCAGCGTGGCCAGCACATAGTAGCCGTCGGCGAACTTCACCCCGCCGGCGTTCCTCAGCTCCGTATTTGCCGATTGCCCGCGATAGAAGACTCTGGCCGGCAGCAGTTTCTGCGTATCCGCCGCCTTTAGCACTGTATCGACGCCCTGCGCGCGGATCGATCCCGGCGCCGCTAACATCACAATGGCTGCCATTCCGGCCGCCACAATCTTGCCAATACCATTGAAACGCATCGAGAAACCTCCTTGTTTCCGCTGTGTAGTGGAGTATAACGCACCGTGCGCCACGCATGCATCTGCCAACAGATTCACATTTCCCGGCATTCCGCTCAGTTCTGCCCGCTTTCCGAATCAGGGGGCGCGGTGCGACAATCGATGCGTCGGGGCTAAGGCTCCCGGCTAGGATTCTTCCTCACGGAGATGAACACCATGAAACGTCTTTTGGTCTGTACGAGCCTGCTCGCCGTCGCCGCCACCCTATCCGCTCAGCCGGGTCCGCCAATGAGCCCACCAGCCACTGAGTCGGCGATTATCGCCGGCAAAGCCATCACCATCAGCTACAACTCGCCTGGCGTGAAAGGCCGCGCCGGACAGCTCTTCGGCAAAGACGGCATCATCGGCCACGATCCCACCTATCCGGTGTGGCGCGCCGGCGCCAATGGCGCTACCAAGCTGCACACCGATGCGGAACTCAACTTGGGCGGCCTGACCGTTCCCAAGGGCGATTACACTCTGTTTGTTGATGTTTCCGATCCCGCCCACTGGGTGCTGATCGTGAACAAGCAGACCGGCCAATGGGGGACGGTTTACGACAAGGCGCAGGACCTGGGGCGGGTGAAGATGACTATGGAGAAGCCGCCGGCGCTGGTCGAGAACCTGAAGTACATGCTCAAGGATCTGGGCGGAAACAAGGGTAAGCTCTCGCTGGCCTGGGAGAACTTGTGCGGTTCGGTTGCGATCACGGTGAAGTGAAGGGCTGGATACAAAAGTTAGGGATGGCTGGGCGGCGTTTTGCAGGTAATTGCCGCCCAGCCGATACAATGGACAGAGTAGGCTATTTCTCGCCGAAGGGAAGCACACTTTGCCTTTGTATGCGTATCGCTGTACCCAGTGCGGCCATCGCTTTGAGAAGATTCAGAGCTTCAGCTCCGAGCAGGAGATGGTGTGCCCCGTCTGCCAGGGAGTTCTGGAGCGCCCGCTGACCGCGCCGCGCCTGCACTTCAAGGGGGCGGGATTTTATATCAACGACTACGCGGGCAAGAGCGCCGAGCCTGCCGCCGACTCCGCCCCGGCAGCCGCACCGGCCGAAGCCAAGACGCCCTGCGGCGGAAGCTGCGGAGCCGCCTGCCCCGCCGTTGCGGCCGCAGCCAGCACCGCCTCAGAAACCAACTGACAAGACTATGCCGCGGGCGCGGAGTGCGCTCTCTCAATGGCCGCCCTGGGCCGCAGCAGCAAGACCGCGGTTACGCCCAGCGAGACGTTCTGCGTCATGATCTCGACAATGTGGGCGTAGCGCTGCGCCGCGATCATCGTGGGATTGGGCACCAACAGCGGAGCGCCACCGCCCACGATCCACACAATGAGACCTACGGCCAGAGCGGCCTGCCAGCGTGGTAACCGCAGTGTATATACAATAGGCAGTATGGCCAGCGCCATCAGCGTACCCCGTGCCCATTGATAGATCCAGAACCATTGGCCCAGCGCCGCTACCTGTTCCGCGGCGTGGGGATAGTACTGCCTGGTAAAGAACTGAAATGCGATGGCTCCGAAGATCATGTAATAGACCAGATAGGAAGCGCCTGCCGCCAGAACTGCCGGAATTGCGATCCCCACTGAGCGATGCTCGACTACCTGCGATGTCGGCTTTATCAGTTTCAGCAGCTTGGCTAGCGCCACAAGTACAGCAGCAACAACGAGATAGGAAACTGAGCCGCCGATCAGGTCGCGCAGCGCCTCTGCCTTCACCTCCGGGTAAAACAGCACACCCTCGGAAAGCGTGCACACCAACCCCACCACCACCAGTGTCAATGCGATTGCGCCAAAAAGCGCCAGCGGATGGCGCGGCCCGAAACGCACCACCGGCGTCAGCGCCGCCACCGTGATTACACCACTGAGCCACCACAACCAGAAGTGGCCCGCACCCAGAGCGGAGACCGTGAAGCACAGCCCGCCCAACAGACAATAGAGTCCAATTCGCCCATAGAGATTCATTCCTGGTTCCTCTTTCTTTGTTCGTAAAGCGTTCTTGCTGTTCTGGCCCACCGGAGTCGCGATTCGTACTCCTGAATCCCGCACTCCAGGGCCAGGCGTCCGGAGTGCGGCATTTCTCTCATATGAATTTCGAGGTATTGCCGGAGACTAGGAATGTAGCCGGCCATCTCTCCGGCAAACTCGCCCAGGAACTCCGCCGTCCGCTCCTCGCCCACCGTCCGGTCCATGAAGGCAAAGCGCACCATCAGGTCAGGGACGCGGCGGATCACGTCGTCGCGTGTGACCGGCTGCAATAGCCATGCTTTGAAGGCATCCAGGCCCTGGGGCGTGATCCGGAAGACGCGCCGTCTGCGCAAAGTTACCGACTCCACAACGGTTCCGCTCACCAGTTCGCGCTTCTCCAGCCTGCGCAGCGCGGGATAGATGGCGCCGGGACTGTCGCTGAAGGTGCCCCAGGCTGTGGAGGCGAAGATCTTGCGTAGATCGTAGCCGGACTGGGGCTGTTCGTGAATCAGGCCCAGGAGTGCGTAACCGAGGAGGGAGTCGTTTTTCATGGTCTATACGTAATAATACGCTTCGTACTATTGTTGTCAAGTGGGTTTATAGAAGCGGCGCTTCGACCGTGATTAAGACGACATCCGCCACTACAACCTGTTAAATACTTTGGAATTAATGCCATCCCAGCCCAATCATCCGCTCAAAGGGTTGCGGTCTCAAGGCGAGAATAGTATCGTTGGCCTCGTGCTCTGAATCGGGGATTTGCCCCTTTCGCACAGCAGAGCCGGATGCAACAGCCGGTCAGAAAGTGAGAGAAAGAATGAAACGAGCAATTGCATGTGTGGTGTTTGGGTCCCTTATATTATTGGTTGGCTGCAAGAAGGAAATCGCAGAAAAGCCAGAACCGGCCATCAAAAAGCTTTTGGCCCGAACGGATATCGTCCTAGTGAAGCACTTCTACGAAGAGCAGACAATCAAAGAAGATCAGGACGCGAATCATCCCGACATTCGCCCCGGCTCCCTGAGCATGGAGCCGATCTGGGTGTACGAACCCGGTAAAGAGAAAAAAGGAGAAAAGGGCGCGTCGATCTCGCTTGTCACATCCTGGATATGGATGGGAGAGGGATACTCCCTGCATAAGGAAGGGGGCGACGAGCGCACTGCTTTTCTCGACTTGGAGGAGTTGCGCGATCTGGACAGCGCTCTCGACTTCTTCGAGTCGGATGCCTCTCCGTGGCGAGAACAAGGAAAGACGGGCCATGTCGAGGTTGCTTTCGACTCGAAGGACAATTTTGATGCTTCGATTTTTCATTCCAAGGGGAGCAATACAGATTTTCTCTACTTGACTGTCGACGGCAAGTCAGTAGCCTTAAATGCGGCCAAGGCCGCCGAACTTCAGAAGATCACGCGGGACGCAATAGCAGAGCTCGATAAACTCTGAAAAACCAGAAAGCGAGTACGTGATGGCGAATTGCAAGTATTGCGGCAAAGGGGCCGGTCTGTTCAAAGACGTGCATCCCGAGTGCGAGCAGCGGCATGAACACGAGGAGGCTGAACGTCTGGCCCGCGAGATACAGGCAATAGGGAAAGCTGAAGAGATCAAAGCTATTCTCATCTCATCTCCATCCGAATCGAGCGAGGAAATAATCTCATCGCTCGACCGTGCGACAGGGGGCGATTCGGACCTTATCCGCCGCAGTGTTGTGGAATGGTTCAGGTACCTGATTAGCGATGCCGTGCTGGACGACGCCTCACAGTCGCGAGTGGAAGCACTCGCCCCCGCGATACTTGACCGTTACCACATCAACGGCGCCGATCTGCCTGACAACTTATGGGGCAAATTCGTGCGCATTTGCGCCTGTGGGGATATTGACCGTGGCGTGCTTCCTGCGAGGGTAAAGGTGGCGGGAAACCTACCATTTAATACTGAGACAGGGGAGATTGTCGTCTGGGTTTTTCCCGGTGTAGAATATCTTGAATTCAAGACAGTGCGTTCTTCGACTCGCAGCTATGGAGGGGTGAGTGTAAGGGTACTTCCTGGAATGTATGCGCATTTAGGCCAGTCCGCTCCGATGAATGTATCCGAAGGCTATGTGCTGGTTGATACTGGGTTGCTAGCCTTGACAGACCGCGCGATTTTATTCGGGGGTTCTCATAAAGCTTTAAGAATCAAATACCGGGACATTGTATCGTTCACACGGTATGACTACGGCTTCGCCGTGTGTAAAGGGAACCAGACTGCCACAAGCCAAGCGTTTGAGGTCAAGGACGATCTACCGGGGTTTCCTTTCGTTTTAGTGCAAGGATTGGCAAAGCTGAAATCGAAGAACTGATGAATAGCGGGGCATGGATCGGCCTGACAATGATACTGGGCGTTCAGGCCCGGTAAGATAGTTCCTGATAGACATGCCGCTGCTTGATCCCATTCCGTCGCCGGTGCTGGACGCCGACTTTGCCGCTTTGGAGTGGGAGGCGCTGCTGGCGCTGGTGGCCGGCTTTGCCGCTTCGCCCGTGGGCAGGCAGGCGATTCTCGATCTGAAGCCCTCGACTGACGAAGATTGGATTACCCGGCAGCATCAGCTCACCGAAGAGCTGCGTCTGCTGCTGGCTGAGCAGACTTCCATTCCCGTGGGCGGACTCTTCGACCCCACGCAGCACGCCGCCAAGGCGCAGATTCCCGGCGCGGCGCTGGAGGCGAACGAACTGCAGGCCGTGGCGCGGCTGGCCAACGACGTAGCCTCGTGGCAAGCGCTGCTGCAATCGCCCCCGGCGCGGCTGGTGGGCAAGCTGATGGGGCTTTCGGGGCTGTCGTCGGCACTCACTACAAGTTTGCGTCCGCTGGCGGAGTCGATCGAGCGCACGATTCAGCCCGACGGCTCGCTGGCCGACAACGCCTCGCCAGAGCTGGGCCGCATTCGCCGTGAGCAGGAGCGCCAGCAAAGGCTGATTGAAGAAAGCCTGCGCGCCGCGCTGCGCAAGCTGGCCGCGGAGGGCGCAACGCAGGACGAGCTGATCACCATTCGCGGCGACCGCTTTGTGATTCCCGTGCGCGCGGAGTTGAAGCGGCGCATCAGTGGCGTGGTTCACGGCACGAGCTCGTCGGGGCAGACCGTTTACGTGGAGCCGCTGGAGACCATTGAGCAGAACAACGAGCTGGTGCGGCTGCTGGAAGAGGAGCAGGCCGAGATTCACCGCATCTTTGTGGCGCTGACCCGCCAGGTGGGCGGTTACGCCGTGGCACTGGTGGAAGGCGCGCGCGTGCTGGCGCTGGTGGATAGCCTGCAGGCCCGCGCCCGCTTTGCGCGCGACTACGACTGCGTAAGGCCGGCGATTGCGCCCGATCTTCTGCGCCTGGAAGCTGCCCGCCATCCGCTGCTGGAACGGCACCTGCGCGTGACCGGCGGACGTTCAGGGGCCCCCGCGGACAGGTCTTCGTCCGTGGGGTGTGGGATTGTTCCGCTCACGCTGGAACTGACCGCGGCCGAGCGCCAACTGATCATCAGCGGTCCCAACACCGGCGGCAAAACCGTCACGTTGAAGACCACGGCGCTGCTGGCGATGATGGCGCAGGCCGGGTTGCCGGTTCCCGCGACGGCTGCCAGCTTTCCGGTTTTTACGGCTTTTTTGGCCGACATCGGCGACGCGCAATCGATCGAGGCGGAACTCTCCACCTTTTCCGCGCATATTACCAACCTTGACCGGCTCTCGCGGCTGGCCGGTGGGCGCTCGCTGGTGCTGGTGGACGAGCTTGGCTCCTCGACCGATCCCGAAGAAGGCTCGGCATTGGCCGTGGCGATTGCCAGCCACTTTTTGACGGCGGGGGCATGGACGCTGATCTCCACGCACCACACCTCGCTCAAGGTCTATGCGGCGAATACACCCGGTGTTCTGAACGCAGCGGCGGGCGTAGACGAGGTAACGCTGGCGCCCAACTACAAACTGCGGCTCGGCGTTCCCGGCGCATCGGCGGGAATACAAACCGCCGAGCGGCTGGGCATGAACGCGAGCATCATCGCCGCCGCCAGGCAAAGGCTGGGTTCGCAGCAGGTGGACATCGCGCGCTTCCTCGATAAGCTGCACAGTGAACTCACCCAACTCGAAGCGGAACGCAAGGCGGCGCGCGTTGAGCAGTACGCGTTGAATCAGGAGCGGGCGAAGCTGGCGCGCGAGGGCGACGTCGAGCAGCGCAAGCGGACGCGGGAGCTGGAGAGCAAGCTGGCCTCGCTGCTGAAGGACTTCGAGTTTCAGATGCGCGAGACGGTGCGAGCCATCGAGGATCGCGTTGGGCAGCAAAAGCTCTCCAAGGAGGCCGAGCGCCGCATCCTGCGCCTGCGCCGCGAGTTTCAGGAGAGCTTCAACCAGACCGTTGTCGCCCACCGCACCGGCGCGGATGTCGGCGACGTGAATGCCCAGCCGCATGTGCTGAAACACATTGCCGTCGGCGACCAGGTTCTGCTCAAGTCCATGAACAAGATCGCCGTAGTGCAGCGCGAGGTGGAAATAGACCTTTTTGAAGTGGCGCTCGGGCCAATCAAGATGCGCGTGAAACGTGATGACCTCTGCGAGGCGCAGCCTTTTGGTCAAGAGCCATCGCCGGGGAAGTCCGACCCGCTGGCTGCCGTGCGCAAGCAGAAGGGCGTTCACGTCACGGTCACCAACGCCAACAGCGACGATCTGCGCATGGAGATCAACCTGATCGGCCGCACCGTGGACGAGGCCACCGGGGAGCTGGAACAGTACCTGGACCGCGCCTTCCTGGCCGGCCTGGAGCGCGTGCGCATCATCCACGGCCACGGGGCCGGCGTCCTTCGCCGCGGGGTGCGGGAGTTTTTGAAGGGGCATCCGCACGTGGCGGGGATTGAAGAGGCTCCACAAAATGAAGGCGGGCAGGGAGCGACGCTGGTTGAGCTGAGGCAGTGATTTGAATTGCTGTTGTGGATCTAGCGCTAATTTGGAGGCATATGGCGAAGGAGCTTGATGGGTTAAAGTGAGGGGAAGCTTTGTCTATCCTTATGCCGAGAATTGCTTCGAATGTGTGATTAACAGTTGAGAAACAGAGACAAGATGAAACGTAATTCTATTGCAGGATTCTTTCTCAGTACGCTTTTTGCTTTGATTCTCAACCCGTTGGGTTGGACTCAAAGCACGGGATCAAAGCCGCTGCCGCTGATCCGCGTACACGCCGACGGGCATACGCTGGAAACGGTTGATGGCCGCCCGTTCTTCTGGATGGGCGACACAGCATGGGAGTTGATTCACCACACTACCCGCGAAGAGGCCAGCTATTATCTGCATACTCGCGGCCAGCAGGGCTATACGATCATTCAGACGGTGGTTTTATCGGAGTTCGATGGCATCACCAAGCCCAGCACGCTGGGACTGCTGCCACTGATTGACAACGATATACACAAGCCCAACCCCGCGTACTTTGACCGCATCGTGGAGATCGTGGACGAGGCTGCAGTCAACGGGCTTTATGTGGCGCTGGTACCCATCTGGGGCGACAAGCTGACGGCTCCATGGGGCTCTGGACCGCGCCTCTTCCGCGATGACAATCTGACGGATGCGCGCTTTTTTGCGCACTATCTGGCCGACCGGTTGAAAGACCGCACGAATGTGGTCTGGATTCTTGGCGGCGACCGGCCAGTGAAGCTGAAGGGGATGAACAACGATTACCTTATGGAGATGGGCAAGTCCGCGGGCTTTTCGCCAGATCAGGATTGGACGCCCATCTGGCGTGAGGTTGCGCGTGGAATCAAGGAAGGGTTGGGACGCACACCGTTGATCCTTTACCATCCCCAGGGCGGGCAGGAGTCGTCCTCTGTTTATCTGCATAACGAGCCGTGGCTCTCTGTCAATGGGATGCAAAGCGGCCACGGCGGCGGACACGACATTCCCGTGTGGGAATGGATTGCGCGCGACTATGCGATGCAACCCGCCAAGCCCACGCTGGATCTGGAACCTAACTACGAGGATCATCCCTATAATCCATGGCCTAGTTGGGATCCCGCAACCGGCTACTTCCGCGATCTGGATGTGCGCAAGCAGGTTTATCGCTCAGTCTTTGCCGGTGCCTGCGGTGTAACCTACGGACATCATGCCGTGTGGGGCTTTGCGAATGCTCGCAATGGAAGCATCGATTATGCCGATCGAGACTGGATAGACAGCATGCAGCGCCCCGCCGGACGGCAGATGCAATATCTGCGCGCGCTCGTGGAGTCGCGGCCATTCTTCTCACGTGTTCCTGATCAGTCTCTGATCGTTGGCGATGCCGGAGAGGGCGGGCAGCATACACAAGCTATCCGGGATCATGAAGGCAGCTATGCGTTCATATACTTTCCGGCCATCGACGAATATAAGACTATCGATTTGGGTATTTTGAAGGGCAAGCGGATTCGCGCCTGGTGGTTTGATCCGCGCACCGGCATCGGTACGTTGATTGGCACTCTTGAAGGTGGAGTGCGCAAGGAGTTTCGCACACCCTCTTATGGGCCGGACTGGGTGCTGGTGCTGGACGACGAAGCAGCAAAGTATCCACCGCCAGGACTCTCGCGCTGGCAATAGTTGCCTCCCATCCTTCGTGGCTTTTCGAGGAAAAATGTGAATGGTGGGAAGGTCGCTCACCTTTCCACCCCGGTTAAACCACCATCTCCCGCACGTCTCATGAGCATGACCAACCAAGGATAGTTGGTTGCAACGCAGGTGCAACAGCAATGAACAATTACATGGTAGCCGCCGGCGAAGTTACGCCGCTGTCGTGACAAGAGACGGCTTGGGCTGCGGAGTTGTTGGCGTGGGTGCTGCTTGGATTGCCATTGCTGGCCGAGGGCGCGCTCTTCATTTCCTTGAGCAACTTCACCAATCGGGCAAAGCCCTGTTCACGGGCGGTTTTGTTGCCGGGGACGGTGTTACCGGGATCCTCGCCGGCGCGCATGAAGCCGTGGCCGGCGGCATCGTAGGTGACGGGTTCGAAGGTTTTGCCCGCGGCCTTCATTGCCGCAACAGTAGCGGGGAGGGTGGCTCCGATGCGCGCGTCGTTGCCGGCGTAGAAGCCATAGACCGGAGCGGCGATCGCGGATACATCTGTAGGGCCAGGGCCGTAGAAGACAAAGGCGGCGGAGAGGTCTTTGCTATGAGTTGCGAATGCGAAGGATTTGCCTCCACCCCAGCAAAAGCCGACGGTGGCGATCTTGCCGTTGGCGGCAGGCAGATGCTTGCCGTAGTCGGCCGCGGCGTCCAGATCGGCGGTGACAACGTCCGGATCGAGGGCGGAGACAGCCTTCACGGTTGCGTCCTGGCTGGCAAACTCACTGGAACCGCCGCCATTGGGGCCGAAGCCGGAGAGCAGGTCAGGAGCGATGACGATGAAGCCCTGCGCGGCCAACTCGTCAGTCATCTCTTTGGCCCAGTCGCTGAGGCCGAAGATTTCATGGATGAGGATCACGACCGGGGCTTTGGCGCTGACCTCCGGGTAGGCGACGTAGGCCTGAACGGTGCGGCTGCCGTGCTTCAGAGCGACGTATTCGCGGTGGCGGGGCGAGGCTTCAAGACGGGCTTTGGCCCAGTCCTGAGCCTGAAGGGTTGCGGCGGCCAGCGAGAGTAGAACGCCAGCGACGAGGGGAAGCACGCGGAGCGTCGATTTCATGGGGACAGTGTAGCCCCGCGATAGATCAGGCCGCAAGTCTTGTGTGATGAAGGCCAGGTGCCCCAAGTCTCAATTTTGAGACCTGGGAACCACGAACCTTATGCGAGCGGAAAGCGAGCGATTGGCCCCACCGCAGGTGGTTACGCCATCGCCTCGCGGCTCATCGGCTCAAACTTCAATTGGTTGGTGGCGCGGTCCACGCCGATGCGGACGTGCGCGCCGTGGAGGATTTCGCCGTTGAGGATTTTGATGGCCAGCGGATCCTGAATCATGCGCTGCAGGGCGCGCTTCAGCGGACGTGCGCCGTAAGCCGCGTCGGAGCCGGCAGCAAGAATCAGTTGACGCGCCGGTTCGGTCAGTTCGAGCGAAATCTGGCGGTCTTCGAGCAGCTTGCTGACTTCGTTCAGCCGCAATTCGAGAATCTGGCTCATCTGCGCCGCACCCAGCGGACGGAAGATCACGATATCGTCGACGCGGTTGAGGAATTCCGGGCGGAAGTGCTCACGCAGGACGCGCATCACCGACTCGCGCGCCATGTCGAAATCGTGCTCGGTCTTGAGCGTGTCGCCGATCAGAAGAGTTGCGCCCAGATTGGAGGTCATGATGAGTACCGTGTTCTTGAAGTCCACGGTGCGGCCTTTGGCGTCGGTCAGACGGCCGTCGTCCATGATTTGCAGCAGAATGTTGAAGACATCGGGATGGGCCTTTTCGATTTCGTCGAAGAGGATGACCGCGTAGGGGCGGCGGCGGACGGCCTCAGTCAACTGGCCGCCTTCGTCGTAGCCGACATAGCCCGGAGGCGCTCCAATCAGACGCGCCACGGCATGCTTCTCCATGTACTCGCTCATGTCGATGCGAATCATGGACTGCTCATCGTCGAACATGAACTCGGCCAGCGCGCGGGCGGTCTCGGTTTTGCCGACGCCGGTGGGGCCGAGAAAGATGAACGAACCGATCGGCCGCTTGGGATCGCTCAAGCCGGCGCGGGAACGGCGAATTGCATTGGCCACGATGGTCAGCGCCGCATCCTGGCCGATGACCCGCTCGCGCAGCCTCTGCTCCATCTGGACCAGCTTCTTGACTTCGCCTTCGAGCATCCGCGAGACGGGAATTCCGGTCCACTTGCTGACGATGCCGGCGATGTCTTCCTCGTCGACCTCGTCCTTCAACATGCGCGCGACGCCGGAGTTGCCGTCCTGCGCGGCGCTCAACTTTTTCAGCTCGGTTTCCAGCTTCGGCAGTTCGCCGTACTGAATCTGCGCGGCGCGGTCGAGCTGGCCCTTGCGGGTCTGCTCCTCGGCTTCGAAACGCAACGCCTCAATCTTTTTCTTGACCTCGCTGATGCGGCTGCTGGCCTCGCGCTCCTTCGTCCAGCGGGCACGCAGCGCGGTGATCTCCTCGCTCAGCGCGGCCACTTCGCGCTCCACTTCATTGCGGCGCTCGACGCTGTTCGCGTCGGTCTCGCGCTTGAGGGCGGCGCGCTCAATCTCCAGCGAGGTTCGGGCGCGCTCGCGTTGATCGATCTCCGTGGGAACCGAGCCTTTCTGAATGGCCAGCGAGGCGGCGGCCTCATCAACCAGGTCAATGGCCTTGTCGGGCAGGAAGCGGTCGCTGATATATCGATGAGAAAGCGTGGCCGCGGCCACAATCGCCGCGTCCTTGATGCGCACGTTGTGGTGGGCCTCGTAGCGCTCCTTGAGGCCGCGCAGAATGGCGATGGTGTCTTCGACGTTGGGTTCGCCGATGTACACAATCTGGAAGCGGCGCTCGAGGGCCTTGTCCTTCTCGATGTACTTGCGGTACTCGTTCAGCGTGGTTGCGCCGATGGCCCGCAATTCGCCGCGCGCGAGGGCCGGCTTGAGCATGTTGCTGGCGTCGATGGCGCCCTCGGCCGCGCCCGCGCCGACCAGCGTGTGCAGCTCGTCGATGAAGAGAATGATTTCACCATTTGCTTCTTCGATTTCCTTGAGCACCGCTTTGAGACGATCCTCGAATTCACCGCGATACTTGGCGCCGGCCAGCATCGAGCCCAGGTCAAGCGAGATCACGCGCTTGTCGCGCAGGCTCTCGGGCACGTCGCCAGAGACGATGCGGCGGGCGAGACCCTCGACGATGGCTGTTTTGCCGACGCCGGGTTCGCCGATCAGCACCGGGTTGTTTTTGGTGCGGCGGCTGAGGACCTGAATGACGCGGCGAATCTCCTCGTCGCGGCCGATGACCGGATCGAGCTTGCCGCGACGGGCCAGCTCGGTCAGATCCTTGGCGTATTTTTCCAGGGCCTGAAACTTGCCTTCGGGGTTCTGATCGGTGACGCGCTGCGAGCCACGGACCGCGGTCAGCGCTTTCAGAATTGCATCGTGGGTTGCGCCCAGAGCGACCAGCGCCTCGCGCGCGGCATCATTTTTCTGGTGCGCCGCGCCCAACAAGAGGTGCTCCGTGGAGACGTACTCGTCCTTGAAGTTCTGCGCCTCGCGGAAGGCCTGGTCGAGTACCTTATTGAGCGCCTGGCTGATGCCGGGCTGCGTGGCCGCGCCGGCTACTCGAGGCAGTTTCTCCTCGATCTGGTGCAGGTCGTGCTCCAGCCGTTCGGTGGGAACGCCGATTTTTTCGAGGACCGCGGGGATCACGCCTTCGCGGTCCTCAATGAGCGCCAGCAACAGATGCACCGGCTGGACTTCGGGGTTGCCAAGTTCGGTGGCCCGCGCTCCAGCCTGCTCCATTGCCTGCTGCGACTTGACCGTCAACTTCTCCCAACGAATAGCCATGGTTTTCCAGTTCCCAGTTCTCAGTTCTCAGCGTCAGGCTTGGATTCTGACAACTGGAGATTGACAACTGTTGTTACGCCGCCACTTTGATTTCGATCTGCTTGGGCTGGGCCTCCGGCTTCTTCTTCAGCTCCAGCTTGAGCACACCCGCATTGTAGCTGGCTCCGACGTTCTCTGTATCGACCGTGGAGGGCAGCGTGAAGGCGCGATAGAAGCTGCCGTAGCGCCGCTCGATGCGATGGAAGTTCTGCTCCTTCTCCTCGGCCTCGAACTTGCGCTCGCCCTTGACGGTCAGCGTGTGGTTCTCGATGCGCACGTCCAGGTCCTTCTGGTCGATGCCCGGAACCTCAAGCTTGAGGACCACCTTCTCCGGGTCCTCATAGATATCGACCGGTGGCACAAAATTGGCCGCTGCCAGCGGATCGTTTTCGCCGCTCATATTGTTGAAGAGCGAGTTGATGCGATTCTGCAGAGTAACGACATCCCGAAACGGGTCCCAACGAGTGATTGCCATTTGAGTATACCTCCTGATGTTTTGGATGTGGGGCCGGAGGATGAGTCCGAGCCGCTCACATAATCTGATACAAATATAGCACAACATGTTCAGATAATGTGCGTGATTTACGCTCATATTTGCAATATTTTTATCTATCTTTATTTTCAATTGCTTACGCTGGCTTGGCCGTCGGATTTACTTCTGAATAACCGTGATTATTTCTACTTTTGTTGAAAATACCGACTTGAGTTGCGGATTATGGTGGAACTATCATCGCGCCCCTCCGGGGCACACCTCCTGAATGGACCGCGTTCCCCGGGTTGCACTTCGCTCCACCCAGGGCTACTATCACCCACTCCCTCCGGGAGTGGCGGACAACCGTCAAGCAGCACCCCTGCTAAGAAGGCCGATTTATAGATCTGTGGCTTTCTAGTTGCCCTCTACAATAGATACAGATGCTTCATTTCTCTAGCCTTCCCTCATTCATTGACTGGCACTGGCTTTGGCTCGCCGTGGCGGCGTTTCTGGCTGGGGTGCTGAATGCGGTGGCCGGCGGCGGCTCGTTTTTGTCCTTTCCGGCGATGCTGGGGATGAAGATGCTGCCTATCCAGGCCAACGCCACCAACTCGGTGGCCGTATGGCCGGGCCAACTGACCTCAGTGGCCGCCTACCGCGAGGACATTCTCAAGAATCTGCGGCTGGCTCTGCTGATGAGCGCGGCGGGGTTTACGGGCGGCACGGCCGGGGCACTGGTGCTGATCCGCACGCCGCAGATGACTTTTTTGCATCTGGTGCCCTGGCTGCTGCTGGGGGCGGCATTGATCTTTGCGGTGAGCGGCCCGGTTTCACGCTGGCTGGAAGCGCGCAAGACTGTACCTGGCAAGCCGTCGCGGGGGCTGCCAGTGTTTCTGGCGACCGTGGCGGTCTGCTTTTATATCGGCTACTTCGGCGCAGGGGCGGGATTTTTGCTAATCACGGCTCTCTCGCTCTTTGGCCACCAAGATTTGCACGAGATAAACGCTCTGAAGGTAGCGGCCACCACCTCGGCAAACGGCATTGCTTGCATTATTTTTGCTGTGAGCGGGCAGATCATCTGGCGCTTCTGCCTGGTGGCGATGATCTCTTGCGCGATCGGAGGCTACGCCTCGGCGCGGCTGGCGAAGCGCGTGCCGCAAGCGGTGCTGCGCGGGCTGGTGGTGGCGATCGGGCTGAGCATGGCGGCGTGGTTCTTCTGGAAGCAGTAGTCTGTTCTCAGTTCTCAGTTCTAAGTTTGAGCTTCCTTCGCCGACAACTGCACCCTGACGACTAAAATGGACCTATGAGCCATGAAGGCATTCGCTTTGTACCCAAGGAAGACGAGGCTCGCGAGAGCGAAGAGGCTCGTTCGCTGCCGCGCATCAGCATCACCCCGGAGAAGGTGCGGGTGCTGCTGACCGAGGGCAAAGGCATGGAGATTGATTGGGTGGACGGCCACCGCAGCGCCTGGAGCTTTTCCTGGCTGCGCGAGGCCTGCCCCTGCGCCACCTGCGTCGAGGAGCGCAAGCGGGAAGGCCGCAAAGCCGGCCAGCCCAAAGCCAAGCCGGCCGCCGTGCTGCCGATGTACACTCCGCCCGCCAAACCGGCGAGCGCCCATGCCGTGGGCCGCTACGCCATTCAGTTCAACTGGCAAGACGGCCACTCCGGCGGGATCTATTCATGGGATTACCTGCGGCGGACTTGCCAGTGCAGAGAGTGCACGTTTGCTGCCGCGGAAACTCCGGGCGCGCCGAACTAGAACGCGCCTCTGCAAGGCGCATATCGATTGCGTGATGAATTTCGAATTTCATCCTGAAGCTATCGAAGCCTGGATGAAATTCACGAATCCATAGACCGCTTCAAATCCAGACCGGCTGACCGCGTTCCGGATGAATTATTTACAGCGTTTGATTCGCTTTCGGCGATGCCGCATCCAGGGTTTCGGCGGCCATTCCTTTACTTCCCGGCCGCTCAGATTCAAAGTGGTTCGATGCTATCTGATTGTCTATGCTTCCTTTGAACAAAACTGGTTGAGATCTGGACAATCTCAATCTTTGGCGAAAAACTTGTGAGGACTGGTTTTCTATTTAGCTGGTTAGCACCCGCTTCGCGGGAGTTGGCAGGTTAGCGAGTTAGCGGGTTCATTGCTGGCGTAATTTGCAAGAGCAAGTGGGGCTGCTCCTGAACAATATCCTCTTCAGGTAGTAGCCGTTGTGTCTTGCTGATTAAGCTGCGGCTCAGATGCGCATGGGCATAAGGACGTAGCGGTACTTGTACTCGGCGTCGGGGTCTTCGGGGCGCATCTGGCCGGCGGACTGGGAGTCTTTAAACTCCAGGCGGACCTCGCCCTCGTTGTTGAGCGCTTTGAGGAAGTCGAGGATGTAGACGGAGTTGAAGCCGACTGCGATGGGATCGCTGGAGTAGGGCGTGTCAATGGTGTCTTCGCTCTCGCCGGACTCGGTGGAGCTGGAGCTGATTTTGAGTTCGTTGCTCTCCAGCCGGATGCGGATGGCGCCGGAGCGCTCGTCGGCGAATTGGGCGACGCGCTGGATGGCCGAGGCAAGTTCGCTAGCGCTGACGACTGCAAATTTGTTGTTGTCACGCGGCATGACGGCTTCGAAGTTGGGGAACTGGCCGGAGAGCTTACGGGTACTCAGCGTGCGATGGCCGACGCGGAAGAAGAGGGTGTGCTCGTCATCGGAGAACTCGACCTTTTCAGCCTCAGTGTATGTGAGCAACTGTTGCAGCTCCTGGAGGGCTTTGCGGGGAATAAGGATGCGCTTCTCGCCGCTGATGCCTTCGAGAATCTCATTGGGCTTTTCGACGTAAGCGAGACGATGGCCGTCGGTGGCAACCATGGCCAGCGACTCGGCCTTAATGACAAGCAGTGCGCCGTTGAGTGTGTAGCGCGACTCTTCGTTGGAGATAGCAAAAATGGTGCGATTGATGAGTGTCTTGAGGGCTATTGTGGAGATGCCGGTGGACGGAACGGCGGGGAATTCGGGAACCTGCGGGTAGTTGGCGCGAGCCATGCCGACCATTTTGGTGTTGGAGCGGCCGGAGCGGATCTGGACCCAGTGGTTGTCGAGGAGCTTGATGGAGATGTCGCCATCGGGAAACAGCTTGACGTAGTCGTAAAGTTTGCGGGCGGGGATGGTGCAGGCTCCGGGCTTCTTAACTTTTGCAGCGGCGCTGGTACGAATCGCCTGGTCGAGGTCGGTGGCGGTGATGTTGAGGCGGTCGCCATCGGCTTCGATGAGGAAGTTGGAGAGAATGGGAATGGTGGTTTTGCGCTCGACGACGCTTTGTGTGGCGGTGAGCTCCTTGACCAGATCCTGACGGGTTACGGTAATCTCCATCGCTGCTCCTGATGCGGCCGGCTTCTCAACTTCTTCATTTTCCACGTTCGACATGAACTCACCCTTGACTTGCGGCTACCGAAGAAACCGATTGAAGCAGATTCCGCGCTGGCCACACTGTACAACAAGTAGCCACCTGACGGAAACGGTTTTCTCTTCTTCCTCTTGATTGTATTCACCTTTGCTCAGTTATGGAGGTGGAAAAGAGGGGTACTTCTCTGGATTCCCGGGATTGGTTGTTCCGGGGTGGAGCGATTGGGGTAGAGGGGAGGGTTCAGCGCAGGATGATGGGAAGGTTTGCAGGTGGACGATGCCGTGCGATAGGGGTTAGGAAAACGTATAGGAGATAAAGAAATAAGACAGTAGTACCCGTCGTTCAGGCAGGAAAAGTGGAAATGTTGCTGAAATGGCTGGAAGAGATAGGGTTGGCAGGCGGGTGAGTTTTCTAAATCGTGGCTGTGGAATTCAGGGTAATTGGAAAACAGGGTGGGTAGAGGTGTTGAGTGGCCCCTGTTTCCCACGACTTCCACAGGAGACGTAAAAAGGGCTGTGCAAAGCGAATGGTTTGTGTGAAAAGCGGGTCCAGAGATGTGTAGGGCAATGGGTTGCAGAGGACAGGCTATGCACAAAGACGGGAGCGAAGGCTCGTGCTGTGCTATACGTATTACGGGCACGGCGCTGCAACTGCTGCTGCGCGCTGAGTCAATTACCCACGACATAGGATGAGGCTCTTATACTTATCTTTCCATGTCTTATCTAGCAGCCATCGATCAGTTGAACGCCATGACGCCGGAGCTGTATACGCGGCCTGGAGCAGCGCGGCGGAAGTTTTCACTGGACGAGGTTCGCACGCTGCTAGCGGCACTGGGCCATCCGCAGCGGCGCGTTCGGTCAGTGCTGATTGCCGGGACCAACGGCAAAGGCTCGACGGCGTCCACACTGGCGTCGATTTTGAACGTTTCAGGGGTGCGTACCGGACTCTACACTTCGCCGCATCTGGCGCGGGTGAACGAGCGCATACGCATCGGCAGGGAACAGATAGGCGACGAGGCCTTTGCCCGCCTTTTTTTTCACGTGATGGATGCGGCGCAATTGCTGGTACGGGAGGGCAGGCTGCCGCAGCTTCCCAGCTTTTTTGAGATTCTAACGGCGCAGGCGCTACTGTACTTTGCCGAGCAGGAGGTGGAGCTGATGGTGCTGGAGGTGGGGATGGGGGGGCGGCTGGACGCGACCAACGCCGTCGATCCGCTGCTGTCGATCATTACCGACATATCGCTGGACCATACAGAATGGCTGGGCTCGACAATTACCGCCATCACGCGGGAGAAGGCCGGGATTCTGCGACGGAGCGGGACACTGATCACTTTGCCGCAGTATCCGGAGGCGAACCAGGCGCTGGGAGAGGCGGCGGCGGCGCTGAATGTGCGCGTGTTGAACGCAGCGGAGTATATGCCGCCTATCGGCGCGAGTACGGCTGGCTCCTATTCTGTGGAGGCGCTCGGCGCGGTGATCGAGGTGGATTCTCCACTGATCGGCGCGCATCAAAAGCGCAATGTGGCGCTGGCTATTGCTGCGGCTGTGGAGCTAGCAATGGCGCACGGATTTCCCATTCTTCCGGCGGCTATCGCCGAAGGAATTCGGCAGACGCACTGGCCGGGGCGGCTGGAACACTTTGAGGCGAGGGGCGTGGAATGGATTCTGGATGTGGCGCACAACCCGGCGGGAGCCTGGGCGCTGCGTGCTGGGCTCTCCGAGTTACTGAGTGAAAAGCGCTCGCGAAGGTTGATTTTCAGTTGCCTGCGCGATAAGCCGGTGGGCGAGATGGCGCAGATTCTCTTTCCACTTTTTGAGCAGGTAATCTTTGTGCCCATCCACTCCGCCCGGGCGGCCGCGATGGAGGAATTAGAGGCTGCGGGAAGGGCAACGGTGACGCCGGCAGTGAGCGCCGGATCGGTTCGAGAGGCTCTTCTATTGGCCGAGGAGTGTGGCCAGGGCGGGGTGGTAGTCGTCTCCGGATCGGTTTACCTGGTGGGCGAGGCGCGGTCGCAACTGCTGGGTGAGGGAGACATCGGATGAGAGTGCGTCCCAATCCGCTGCCATGGATCTATAGCTGGCGGTCGAATCTGCTTCATGTGCCGCTGATGACGGTGATTACGGTAGCGTGCGGAAGCCTCTCACTGCTGGTTTCGCTGGTGGACAAGAAGGGCAACGCGCAGCACCGGATCGCGCGGATCTGGGCACGGGGCTGCGTATGGGCCTCCGGGTCAAAACTGAGGGTGGTGGGGGCTGAGAACCTACACAAGCACCAGATGGCCGTCTATACCTCGAACCATACGTCGTACATGGATACGCCCGTCATCTTTGCCGCGCTGCCCTTCCAGTTTCGCATTCTTGCGAGGACAGTATTATGGCCTATCCCATTCATAGGATGGTACTTAAATCGATCAGGACAGATTCCTATCGACACCAATAACCCGCGCGCCACTCTCTCCAGCCTGGGCGCGGGAGTCAGGGCGCTTCGCTCCGGCATGGCGCTGTTTGTTTTTCCGGAGGGCGGGCGGACTACGGACGGCGAACTGCGTCCGTTTCTTTCTGGCGCGGCCTACCTGGCCATTCGCGCACAAGTTCCTCTGGTACCGATGGCATTGAGTGGAGTCTACGAACTACTGCCGATTCACACACGCCACTTTTATCCCGGAGAGTTGACGCTGACAATCGGCGAGCCGATTCAGACCGCCGGAATGACCGTACGGCAGACCGATAAGCTGACGGTGCAACTGCGAACGGCGATTGAAAGCCTTTGTCCGACGCGGGGCGCGGAGGGATTGCGACCGGCGGGGGTTGAGGCTCAAGGTACAAAGGTTTGATTCTTGGTTCCATGCCCTCTATCGCATGTGGTGCTGGTGTGATTACACTGTTTGCTGCCATGTGCGTACATATCGCAATTCCCGAGCCCACCGGCAGCGATCCGGGATACAATCAGCGGTCGCTACCGGCTTATCTTGTCGCCCTGCGTTCTGCCGGGGCAATGCCGATTCTTGTTCCACTTCACGAACGTCAAGACCGCGTCGCACGGTTGCTTGCGGGGGTGCAAGGAATCTTGCTGCCGGGCAGCAGATTCGATGTTGACCCACAAAGATATGGCGAGGATCCAATTCCTGAGTGCGGCGAGGCGGACCCTGCCCGCACCGCCGTGGACGAACTTCTGCTACAAGATGCCTTCAGTTTGCACAAACCAGTTCTGGCTATCTGTCACGGCGCACAGAGCCTGAACGTGTGGCTGAATGGTTCGCTGGTGCAGGATTTGCAGACCGCTGTCAATCACCGGCCTGGGCGAGATGTAATCGAGGCTCATCCGGTACGGATTGCGCCCGGATCGCGGCTGGCGGGGCTGGTTCCGCACAGTTATACGGCTGATCCCGAAGTTAACTCCAGCCACCACCAGGCGATTCGTGTTCCGGGCGATGGCCTGCTTGTGAGTGCAGTGTCCACGGAGGATGGCGGAGTGGAGGCGGTGGAACTGGACTCGCGCGAACATTTTGTCCTGGGAGTGCAGTGGCATCCCGAGAGGACGTATACGCAAAGCGCATTTTCACGCGCCATCTTCGCTGCATTCGTGCAGGCGGCGGTGATCTGGCAGCCGCGGAGAATTCAGGAATCGGTGGCGCTGGCGTGAGCGAGGGATTGCATGCAATAGGCGCACGTCTCAATACACTCCTTGCGGAAGTAGGCCTGGCCCCGCTGGATGTCGTGCTTGCTGGACGCTTTGAGGAGTATCTTTCGCTTCTTCTTCGCTGGAATGCGCGTGTGAATCTGACAGCGATTCGCGATGAGGAAGGGATTCTGCGCCGCCATTTTGTTGAATCGATTGCCTGTGCCCGTGCGCTGACTGGCGGAATCGCAACGCTGCTGGACTTCGGCTCCGGCGCGGGCTTCCCGGGGATTCCGATTGCGCTCTGCCGTCCGGAGATTGCCGTGACACTGGCCGAGTCGCAGGGCAAGAAGGCGGCGTTTCTGAGAGAAGCGGTACGGGTGCTGGGCGTTGCCGCAACGGTCCATTCCGGACGGGCTGAAGAGCTTCATAAAGCCTTTGATTGCATCACTATGCGGGCGGTAGACAAGAGGGGAGTTGCCGTCGAGTCGGCGGCGCAGTTGGTTCGGCCTGGGGGCTTGCTGGCGCTGATGACCACGAGCAAGGAGAGGGAAGCGCTCAAGGCAGCGGCAGGAGCTGAGTTTGCCTGGCGGGAGCTGGTTCCGCTTCCCGGCGGCGAGGACCGGCTGCTAGCGCTGGGAGAGCGCGTGATCAGTTTGCCAGTTTGATGAGGGCCAGCTTGCGAATCGCCGCCAGATCCTTTGACAACTTGACTGTAAGGCGCAGGCCTGTCCCCTCCGGGTAACGCGGCGCTTCATCAATCAGTTTGAGTGTGCTTTTCGAGAGATTGGATTGTCGCGCCGCAACAACCGCCTTGTCGCCGAAGATAAACGCAACGCGGAAGCAGCCAGAGCAGGGAGAGAGATAAATGATGTTTCTCTTCTTGACTTTTAGTCGGAGTGACCAACCGGCTTTGGGCGAATATGACTTCCACTCCTGGTCGACGACCTTCTGCTCCGCTAACCAATCTATCAATTCCTTCCACACAGCAGCCGTTGGACCCAGGACAGCGATCACATCTTCGGTCGTGGGTTGGGTAGTTTTGCCTATGAAAGCGTTCGAATTTTCCATCTTACTCCTTTCATTGCCTGAATATAGATTAAATTGTCAACGGCGGGAGAACCCGGCGCAGGATTTCGGCCTGCTCGGGAGGCTCGTAGAAGGGATGGTTGCGGTAGACACTGGCCCCGGCCTCCATGTACGCGTCAAAGATTTCCAGGGTTCGTTGGGCGGCGACATCCCGGACTCTACGGACGTGAGCCTGCGTGAACTCGAGTTTGGCCGAGTTCACAAAGCCAGCCTGGATGAAGGAGCGGGTTTTGCGAGCGCATTTGCAGTCGTTTTCCGGATTGACGAGGCTGCAATTGTCGCGCAGATACTCGAAGAGATCGCGGCGCGCGCGGGAGAGAATCTGGCGAAAGTTGGCGGGAGAGACCTCGGCGATCTCGGCGCCCACCTGATCGCTGACCTGAAAGATTTCACCGAGAATAAAGACAAGGCGCTGGCGACCGTCCAGGCAAAGCAACGTGCCAATCATGCAATTGTTCTTGGTTTCTTCGATGAGGATTTCGATCGGCACAGGCACGGTGCGCGGGTCGGGTAGGTCGAGATCGGGAACCTGGCGTAGCCCGGCGGAGGCTACGGTAAAGGAGCAGATGGCATCGGCGGCGGCCCACTTGGGCTTCTTGACGCTTAACAGGTGGTTGACGGCGATGCGATACAGCCAGGTACGGAACTTCGCCTCACCCCGGAACTCCGGCAGAGTTTTGATGGTCTTGAGCAGGATTTCCTGGGTGGCATCCTCGGCGTCGGCGCGGCGATGGAGCATACGGAGGGATAGATTGAAGAGCCAGGGAAGATGGCGTGAGAGAAGAAGTTCGAGTTGATCGCGGCCGCCGGCCTTTGCGCCGGCTAAAAATTCTTGGTCCGGATCGCCGGGGGAGTTCTCAAGGAAGGGGTTTTGTAGTGCTTCGGGAGTGGTTTGCATGAAAAGCCTCCTACAGTTAGGACAATCTGGATAGGGCTGTGTGACAGTTGCCGTAAATTCTTTTGAGAATGGCTGGGATGAATTGTAATTGGAATGGGTAGAAGTAGGCGGGAGGCTTGTTCCACGTGAAACATATCGAAAAGCAAGCCAATGGAAATAGTTTTACGTGAAACACAGAGGCGTTTGCCTAAAAGGGCGAGGATTCAGGATAGGGATTCCGGAAACTGCTGCGGAATCGGGGCTGAAACAGGAAAGATTTCCACCGAAAGCCCCTTATGCTATCCGGTCACCACGAGGCACGCAACCCGCCACGAAAGTCTTGCTCTGCTAGAATATGCCGCATTATTGCCCTGCCCCACCACAGGTGGTTTCCACAGTTAGGCGCAGTTCTCCACAGCATTAGCTCCTAACCGCGGAATGGCTCTTGCCTTTACTCTTAAAATCCATGGGCAAGATACTCGGCATTGTCAACCAAAAGGGCGGAGTCGGCAAAACCACTACCGCGATCAATTTGGCCGCCTGCCTCGCTCTGGAAGGCCTCCAGGTTCTTTTGGTGGACTGCGACCCGCAGGCGAACTGCTCTTCTGGGCTCGGATTTCAGCGGGACGACAACCGTCATTCAGTGTATGACGTGCTGATGGGCGAGGCTCCGGCGGAACAGGTGATTCTGCCCACGGAGATCGATCTGCTGTCGCTGCTGCCCGGTTCGAAGAACCTGACGGGAGCGAATATCGAGCTGGCTGGAGCCGAGGACCGCGCGATTCGTTTGCGCAGGGCTCTGGATCCGATTCAAGAGAGTTACGATCTGGTGATTCTGGATTGCCCGCCGGCTCTTGACCTGCTTACCCTCAACGTTCTAGTCGCCGCCGACACGCTGATTGTGCCGATGCAGGCAGAATACTTTGCTCTGGAGGGGATCTCAGAGCTGATTTCGACGCTGGAACGGGTGCGCGCGGCTTACAATCCGACGCTGACTATTGAAGGCGTGCTGCTGACGATGTACGACGACCGCACCAACCTGGCCCAGCAGGTGACCCAAACCTTGCGCGAGTACTTCAAGGAGCGGCTCTTCTGCACGGTAATTCCGCGCAACGTGCGGCTGGCCGAGGCGCCCAGTCACGGCAAGCCGGTGGCTCTTTACGATGCGCGCTCGCGGGGAACCGAGGCCTACTTCGAGCTGGCCGGGGAGTTTCTGGCGCGCAACGCGATCGAGCTTCCGGCCCGGAAGGGGCGCATCGCCGGTGAGCCGGAGGTAGTGGCTCGTGTTTTACCTCGTTCCTGACGGCTGCTTGAATGCAGTCGTCGTAACCGTAAGTACTTTAACCACAAAGATTTGAAATGCCCCGAGTATTTTCCTGGATAAAGGATTCTGAATTATGACAAACGCCGCACCCGACATGAAACGCCGCGCCCTGGGCAAAGGACTGGACTCCCTGCTGCCTCGCGTGCAAGTCCCCCCAACTTCCTATGTTGTTGAAAATGAAGGGGGCAAGCCGCTGGAGATTCCACTCGATCAGCTGGATCGCAATCCCTTCCAGACCCGCTCACATACGAACGAGGAGCAGATGGCGGAACTGGCAGCATCGATCAAGGCGAACGGGGTGGTGCAGCCGGTGCTGGTGCGCCCGCTGGCCAATGGGCGCTTTCAGCTGATTGCCGGAGAGCGGCGCTGGCGGGCCTCGGAGCTTGCCGGAAAGGCTACAATTCCGGCCATTCTGCGGCAGGTCTCCGATGAGCAGGCGATGGAGATCACCATCGTCGAAAACCTTCAACGCGCCGATCTAAACGCGATGGAACAGGCGCGCGCCTTCGAACGGCTAGCGCGCGAGTTCCATATGACGCAAGAGCAGATGGCGGTGCGCACCGGCAAGGACCGCGCAACGGTTGCTAACTTCTTGCGTTTATTGAAGTTACCTGCATCTGTGCAGGCGCGGGTGGAGGCCGGGGAGCTGAGCTTTGGGCACGCGCGGACGCTGCTGTCCTTCGAGCATGCGGAGGAGATGGAGAAGGCGGCGCAACGGATTGTAGCACTTTCACTTTCTGTTCGCCAGACAGAGAGCTATGTGCAGAGCCTTATCCGTCCCGATCGCGCCGGTAAGAAGGAGGCCAAGCCCGAGCCTCCCATCGACCCGAATGTTCGCGCGGTCCAGGAGCGATTACAGCGTGCCCTCGGACTGAAGGTCCACATCGAAGACCACGACGGCCGCGGTAAAGTCATCATTGAATACGCGCGGCTGGAGGATTTTGATCTACTGCTGGAGCAGTTGGCCGCAGAGTGAGGCGAGAAAACCGGGAACCTGCGCGATCAACAAGTTCTTGTTGCAGTCCAGCATTCCCTCAGTGGCTAAAGACAGGTCCTTTATCATCAATGGCTTACGGCACAGCTGAAGCCATGCCCTAATACATAGCCTGGCTTCCATTGAGTTTTTCCGCAGCCGTAAAGTCGTGCCCTTTCAAAACATCGACTAAAGCCTGGCTTCCTTAACACCAGGCGCTGATGGTCATAAAGCGATGGGTTGGCTGGTAGTGGGCGATGAGTTGGGCGGCGGCGGCTATAGACGGGGCGCGATTGGCGGCTGGGTCCGCGTGGCTTCCGTCGTGTAGGACGATATTGGCGGCATGACCCTGGCGGTGCAGACGGTCGATTTTGTGAGTTAGCTGGCTGGCGATGGCATCGGCCGAAGGGTTCTTCCAGTCGGAGGTCATTGCGTTCCACAAGACAGGAACAAGACCTAAGCGGCGGGCGATGCGCAGCACCTCGGGACGGCGTGCGCCGTAGGGGGGACGAAAGTAGCGCGGGGGCGCGCCGGCGATCTGGGCTAGAATTTGATGGGTGCGGGAGAGTTCCTCGTCGATGCGTCGGGCTGAAGAGAGCGCCAGGTTGGGATGGCTCCAGGAGTGGTTACCGATGAGGTGCCCGGCGGCGATGATCTGGCGGACGAGCGTGGGCATGGACTGGGCGCGGCTGCCGACGAGAAAGAATGTCGCACGTACGTCGTGGCTGGCCAGAAGATCCAGCAGGTGCGGCGTCCAGACTGGATTGGGGCCGTCGTCGAAGGTGAGCGCCAGTTCGTCGGGGCGCGGCGGCGCGATCAGCGTGGGGCCGAAGAGCTGCGAGGTTGGCCACATAGCCGCATAGGCGCAGTCACCCGCAACCAGGCCGAGACCGGCTGCCGCACTGAGCCCGACGGAGATTTCTGTGGCCGTTGGGGAGAACATTCTGTCTTTCAGTGTGCAGTGTTGGAGGCATGAACGGCAAGAAATCCTTATATTTTTGCCGGGGCAATTCGTAGAGGTTCTGATAAATGCAGCCAGTTAGCCTCGCTTCGCGAGGTTAGCAAGTTAGCGAGTTAGCCGCCTTCGGCGACAGACCCCCGCTCTCGGCGACAGAGTTCAAAGTCCCAGATTCCTTGCATTTGTAATTCAGTCCACCGTCAGCGCAGGAATTTGGAGGCTCACACTGTGTGTGGGCTTGCCATGCAGCGTATACTACGGTTGGTCGGGCTGCATCCTGGGTGTTCGGAGCGGCACTGGAGAGCTTATGAGCGTTAATAATTTTCCCGGCGGCGCGGATGGCGCGCCCCACGGCGCTTTGAATGCAAGCACTTCCTTTCTAAAAGTTACGATGCCCGCACTGACCGAGATGAAGCGGCAGGGCAAGGCTATCTGCGCGTTAACGGCGTACGACTACTCAAGTGCGCGGCTGGCGGACGAGGCTGGGATTGATCTGATCCTGGTGGGCGACTCGCTGGCGATGGTGGTTCTGGGCCATGATAATACTCTCGCCGTGAACGTGGACGAGATGCTGCACCACACGCGGGCTGTGCGACGGGGTGTGCGACGGGCGCTGCTGGTGGCCGATATGCCCTTTGGCAGCTATCACGGCACGGTGGACGAAGGAGTGGCCAATGCGATTCGCTTTGTGAAAGAGGCGGGCGCGGAGGCGGTGAAGATCGAAGGGGCGCGAGTTGAGCTGGTGCGCGCCCTCATTGAGGCTGAAATCCCCGTAGTGGGCCACCTGGGACTGACGCCGCAGAGCTTACACCGCATGGGCGGCTATCGGGTGCAGGCGCGTACCGCCGATGCCGTACTGAAGCTGCGGGCCGATGCTCAGGCGCTGGCCGAGGCGGGAGCGGGGGCGCTGGTGTTGGAAGGAGTTCCACGCGAGGTGGCCGCGGCGATTACCGCCGAGCTTCCAATTCCTACAATCGGCATCGGCGCAGGGCCGGATTGCGACGGGCAGATCCTGGTTTTTCATGATCTGGTGGGCCTGACTTTTGCTCCGGCGGCCAAATTTGTACGCCGCTATGCGGATGCCGGGGCGGTGATTCGGTCGGCCATCGAAGAGTATCACGAAGACGTGGAACGGCGGGCATTTCCCAGCGACGAAGAGAGCTACCACTTGCCGGAGCCGGAGCGCCGGGCGCTGGAAGTGACTGAAAAGACAGGGACGCTGAAAAAGGATTGATGGAGATTCTGCGCACAATCGCCGAATTGCGCCAGTGGTCGCGGGAAGAGCGCAACGACGGCGGGAACACCATCGGCCTGGTGCCCACCATGGGCGCGCTGCATGCCGGACACGCTTCGCTGATTCGTGCCGCCTGCGCTTCGGTGGGTTACGTGGCAGTGAGCATCTTCGTGAACCCGACACAGTTTGGGCCGAACGAGGATTATGCGCGCTACCCGCGCACGTTTGAGGCAGATTGCGCTCTGGCCAAGGCCGAGGGCGCAGACGTGGTTTTTGCTCCGAATGTCGAAGAGCTTTATCCCAACGGCGCGGCGACCTTTGTTGAGGTTGAGGGGCTGAGCGAGCGTTTGGACGGCGCCTCGCGGCCAGGGCACTTTCGCGGCGTGGCGACGGTGGTGGCCAAGCTGCTGATCGCGTCGGAGGCGGATCGCACCTTCTTCGGGCAAAAGGATGCAGCGCAGGTGGCCGTGCTCCGGCGCATGGTGTCCGACCTGCGGCTCGCCACAGAGATCGTCGTCTGCCCCATCGTCCGCGAACCGGACGGGCTGGCGCTCAGCTCGCGGAACATTTATCTCAGCCAAACAGAACGTAATCAGGCACTTGCGCTTAGCCGGGCGGTTCGGCAGGTAGAGACGCTTGTTGCTGGGGGCGAACGGCGAGCCGAGGCGCTCGTCGCTGCCGCACGGCAGACCTTTGCGGCCGAGGCCGATGTGCGGGTGGATTATATCGAGCTGGTGAATTGGGCAACGCTGGAGCCGGTGGAGATGGCTGCGCCGGGAAGCCTTTTTGCCGCGGCCGCCTGGGTGGGGGCTACGCGTCTGATCGATAACGCGATTCTCGCCTGACGCCGATTCGCGAGCATTTTTCTTGACAATGCCGTCCTCCCTGGGAAAGAGTGCTAAGATACGACTCACTTTCCCCAAGGAGGTTCTTCGATGCATCATCTGCACTTCAATCACCTGGCTGTGCTGGTATCCGCGTTCTATCAGTGGATTCTGGGCGCGCTCTGGTATTCGCTGTTCTTCGCCAAGCCGTGGATGGCGCTGACCGGCCACGTTGCCGGCTCGCGGCCCAAGGGCGCCGTCGTGGGTATGATCTCGTCGTTCGTCGGCGGGTTGATCCTGTCGTTTATGCTGGCGCACGTAGTGCTTTGGTCTGGCGCGACGACCATTGGCAGTGGCGCTTTTATCGGGTTCATCTGCTGGCTGGGCTTCATCGCTGCGCCGCTCTTCTCGGAGACGATCTACGAGCAGCGTCCCTGGAAACTGTTCGCTATCAATACGGGCTACTGGCTGGCGGCGCTGTTGGGCAGCGGCTGTCTGCTGGCGGTCTGGCATTGAGATTTGCTGACCGATTTGCCGCTACAATTGAGGCATGAGCAAACAAGTCATCGCAACCGACGATGCTCCAGCCGCGATCGGGCCTTATTCTCAGGGCGTGCGTGTGGGGCACCTTGTTTTCACAGCCGGGCAGGTGGGCGTCGACCCGGTGACCCAGCTGGTGGTCGCGGGCGGGATCACGGAACAGACGACACGCGCTTTCGAAAACCTGAGGGCTATCCTCGAAGCGGGGGGATCTAGCCTGGCGCAGGTGGTCAAAGCCACGGTGTTTCTGAAAAACATGAATGATTTTGCCGCCATGAACGCGGTCTATGCCAGCTATTTTGAGCAGGAGGACGCGCCGTTGCCCGCGCGCAGCACCGTCGAAGTCGCCCGCCTGCCGAAGGATGTGCTGGTGGAGATTGAACTGGTGGCTGAGGTCTGAGGACGAAGTTCATGCCGCTTTTTCCCGAGCCGCGAGCATCTCATGGACGGTATGTCCAGGAGGTTTGCATGAGCGAGGGGCCGGAGAAGGTTGTGCGGAATGAGGCGGAGTGGCGCGCACTGCTCACGCCGGAGCAGTACAGCATCTTGCGCGAAAAGGCCACCGAGCGGCCCTTCACCGGCGCGCTGACTGAGAACCACGAGACAGGGAACTATCACTGCGCGGGCTGCGGGGTGTTGCTGTTTCTGAGCGGGGCCAAATTCGACTCCGGCTGCGGTTGGCCCAGCTTTCTGCTGCCTGCCGACGCGAAGGCCGTTGCCGAGCACGAGGACCGGAGCCTGGGAATGCGCCGCGTCGAGGTTACCTGCGCCTGCTGCGGCGGCCATCTGGGCCACGTCTTTCCCGACGGACCGCGTCCCACCGGCCTGCGCTACTGCATCAACTCCGCTTCTCTCACCTTCGAACGTGCCGGGTAAGGCGAGCGGGGGCCTTGCTTCACTCTCTATAAACGAAGCTGGTTGAAGGTGAGGTCTTCCCCATACGTTCGTCATACTCACGAAGACTGTTTATCCATTTCGCAGGTTAGCCACCGCTTCGCGGTGATAGCGAGTTCGCGAGTTAGCGGGGTCATTGCTGGCGTAACTTGCAGCAGCGAATCGAGCTGCTCTTTAGAGACTGGACAGATTGAAATCCAGGTTTTCCACCCTTGCGCCAGGAATAAAGCCCGAGGGTGGGGCACGCAACATTAGTTGAAGAGAAATGTCTATTTCGGAGATCGTGTCAAAGAGACCTGGGCGCAGAATCTGGTTTAAGTGATTGAAATAACAGTGGATAAGCATACTATCTTGGATTGCATGGAATTCTGTATCGATTCGATATGCTAAGAACATTCAACGAGAAACAGAGCGACAGGGGAGAGAAGACGAGGCTTCCTGATTATATTCGGACAACTTCCGCGGATTCGCAAGCGTGGGGAGAGACTGAGAGCACTTTGAGAGAGCGAGAGGGTGTTTTGGCCTTAGCGAAGGGCCGCACAGGGAAGAGGCGCAAGCGGCTAAAGGCGGAATGGCTCTGGGGGAACAAACTCTTGAAGCGATTCGGGCATTCTCCGAGTTGAGGCGGAGCAGCGAGGGGCTGAGCAAGACGGCTTCCTCAGAAAAAAGAAGAAGCCGCAGTTCTTCGCGGCGACCGATGGACCAATTCGGCGAAAGCAGGGGGCAAATCCAGAGAGGAATTGCCCCCTTTCCCTTTCTACGGAGTCGTGAGTCAGACCGTGGAATGGCGGGACGGGATTGGCGGACAAATGGAGCAGGCACGAGAGATGCATCCGGTGGTGAGGAAACCACATGGAAGAGTGGCTCAGAAGATCGTTGTCAACCGCGGCAAAGCAAGTATGAACGCGGCGGCAGACAAGGCCCTGGAGCTGAACAGCGTGAAGATAGCGAATACGTTGCTGATGAGCACATTCGGCGGAAACGTAACCAGCGCAAAACTGCTGTTTGCCCTTGCAGATGGGCAAATCGATTGCGAAGACGAAGTCGTAGTGCAGCGTTATGTGAGCCTTGCAGAGCGGCTGACGGCAGAACCGGAGTGCAGCGCCGAGGAGATCGACGCAGCGACGGAGTAGCTTGGAACGATGTGAGCCGGAGAGTTGATGATCCGGTCCGACTGAATTGCATCCAAGAGAACAAATGCAGGCGCCTCAATTCCACACCTGACGAACAGGGCGGATTGAGGGTCGTGGTATCCCACCCTTGGCGCAAAAACAAGAACGCGCCAAGGATGGGGCTCCCAACGAGTCAGTAAGTCAGCGAGTGATCGCTGAAGACAAGTCTTTGCAGGGATGACGGCAGAGAGGGAAGGTCTCTTTGCGGTGCTCCCGGGAAGAAAGAAGAGAGACGGATGAAGCTCACGAATCACGAGTGGTTACGCGCCGGCGAATGGCTGGGACTGTTGTCGATTGTGATGGGTCTGACGGGCATGGGGATGGGGAGCGCAGCTCATGCGCAGGCGGTCAGCACAACGACGGTTCAGGGAACGGTTTATCTGGCGAATGGTCAGCCAGGCGCGGGGACGCTGGTGTTGAGCTGGCCGTCGTTCACAACGGCGAGCGGCCAGCTGGTGGCGGCCGACAGTACGACGGTAACGATTGCGCCAGATGGATTTGTGAGCGTGAATCTAGCTCCGAACCTGGGGGCGACGCCGGCGGGGCAGTATTACACAGCGGTTTACTACCTGAGCGACGGGACGACGAGTACGCAGTACTGGGTGGTTCCGACGGGTGCGCAGGCGACGCTGGGGCAGGTACAGTCGCAGTTGATGCCGGCGGCGCAGGCGGTGCAGACGGTAAGCAAGGCGTATGTGGATCAGGCGATCGCGAGTCTTGCGGGCGGCATACTGACGGTCACGGGCGCAACGATGACCGGGCCGCTGACCTTGTGCTGCGATCCGACACAGCCGCTACAGGCGGCGGACAAGCATTATGTGGATGAAAATGTGGGGTTAAATCTGCCGCTAACCGGGGGGACCCTGACGGGGCCGCTGACGAGTGTGAAGTTAGGGGCTCTGTATCAGGTGGACCAATTTTCCGGGGCGGATTTTGGAGCCAAGCTAGGCGCGTGCCTGAGCGGACTGAGCCAGACGCAAGGCGGGACGTGCGATGCGCGGAATTTTTCCGGGACACTGTCGATGGGATCGAACCTGACAATATCGACGGGGAATGCCACCGTGCAACTGCCTTGCGCCACGATTTCAACGGGCAACCAAATTATTGTGACGGCGGGAACGAGGAATGTATCGCTGCGCGGGTGCGCATTGCGCGGCGCGAGCACGGCGAGCGGGAGCCAGGGCGGCACGGT
>CAZQRX010000021.1:0-35554 GCA_964595845.1 uncultured Occallatibacter sp.
CCACGGTGCTGGCCAACGAGCAGGTGGTGGACGGCTGCTGCTGGCGGCATGAGACGACGCAAGTTGACCAGCGCGATCTGGTGCAGTGGTTCTTCCGTATTACGGCTTATGCGCAGGAGCTGCTCGACGACCTGGACAAGCTGGACGGCTGGCCGGAAAAAGTCCGCACCATGCAGCGCAACTGGATTGGGCGCAGCGAAGGAACGGATGTGGACTTCTTCCTCGAAGAAGTCCAGGGACTAGGGACTGAGCCAACGCGGATTCGCGTTTTCACAACGCGCGTGGACACGATCTTCGGCGCGACCAGCGTGCAACTGGCTCCGCAACATGCGCTGGTGGCGGAGTTTACCGCGGCCAATCCCGAGCTGAAGGCGCAGGTTGATGAACTGCTGGAGCAGCAGAAGCGGGCGCGCGAGTCCGGCGACCTGGGCGCGATCGAAAAGCATGGCGTTCCGACCGGGCGTTTTGCCATCAACCCATACAACGGTGAGCGCGTGCCCATTTGGGTGGCTAACTACATCCTGGCAGACTACGGAACTGGCGCGATAATGAGCGTCCCGGCGCACGATGAGCGCGACTTCGAGTTCGCCACCAAGTACAGGCTGCCGATTACTCAGGTGATCAAGCCCACTGACCCCGCCGCGCCACAAGAACTGCCTTTCTGTTCCGAGGAAGGTGTGCTGGTGAACTCCGGCGCATACGACGGGCTGAGTTGCACGGAAGCCGAGAAGAAACTCCAGGAGATTGCCGTTGCACAGAAATTCGGAGAAGCCAAGGTCACCTTCCGTCTGAAGGACTGGGGCGTGAGTCGGCAGCGCTTCTGGGGCACCCCGATCCCCATCATTCACTGCGAGCAGTGCGGGCTGGTGCAGGTGCCGGACGAGCAATTGCCGGTGGTCCTGCCCGATCAGATCGAGATTACCCAGCAGGGCGGGTCGCCGCTGAGCCGAGTGCCGGAGTTTGTGAACGTGAAGTGCCCCGCGTGCGGCAGGCCCGCGCGGCGCGAGACCGACACGATGGACACCTTCGTCGATTCGAGCTGGTACTTCTACCGTTACACCGACGCTAAGAACGCCAATGCGCCGTTCGATTCGGAGATCGTCAAGTACTGGTTCCCCATCGACCAGTACATCGGCGGCGTGGAGCACGCGATTCTGCATTTGATCTATTCGCGCTTCTGGACCAAGGTGATGCGCGACCTGGGGCTGATTGTCAACGACGAGCCGGCGCGCCGCCTCTTCACGCAGGGCATGGTCATCAAGGACGGGGCCAAGATGTCCAAGTCCAAGGGCAACGTGGTTTCGCCCGACGAGATGATCGCCAAATACGGCGCTGATTCGACGCGCATGTACGCCCTCTTCGCCGCCCCGCCGGATCGCGATCTGGACTGGCAGGAGGACGGCGTTGCCGGAGTGAGCCGCTTCCTGGCTCGTGTCTGGCGGCTGGCGACAAAATACGCTCCGCTGGCTTGCACGGCACGCGTGGATTCCCACCCATTCCGCATAGAAGGACAAAACGCAGGTTCTTCGACTTCGCTTCGCTTCGCTCAGAAGGATGGGGCACCCAGCACCCAGCCCACCGGCCTGTCACTGAAGCTGCTTCGCAAGCTGCATCAGACCATCGCCAAAATCACGCTGGACTTTGAGGACCGCTGGCACTTCAACACCTGCGTGGCGGCGATCATGGAGCTGGTCAACGAGATTCAGGCCGCGGACGCGCAACTGGCGGCGGGTGAAGTTTCCGCGCCGGTATTGCGCGAATTGCTGCGCTTGCTGGTGCTGCTGCTGGCTCCTTTTGCGCCTTATCTTGCGGCGGAACTCTGGGAGGAGCTGGGCGAGGAGGGTGCAGTTTTACGCGCTTCCTGGCCGATCAGCGATCCCGAGCTCGCCAAAGAAGACGAACTCGAGATTCCGGTGCAAATCAACGGTAAGCTGGTCACTGTGGTGCGCGTGGCCGCTGACGCCGATGCCAAGGCCATCGAAGCCGCCGCGCTGGCCGGCGAAAAGATTCAGTTCCGCACGGCGGGAAAGACAGTCGTCAAGGTCATCGTCGTTCCCGGCAAGCTGGTGAACCTGGTGGTGAAGTAGTCGTGGCCGCTCCCCTGTGCGGAACTCAGACTCTGGTCGGCCAGATGGGCTGGGTCTTCCAGCGGCCTTCGCTCACCGCCATCGAAGTCGCCTGGCGCTGGCTCTTCGCCGTGCCGTTGCTCCTGCTCTGCCGGATTGAATCCCAGAAGATCTTCGCCGCCGTGCCGCCGGAGTCCGCCGGCCTCAGCACCCTCGATCCGCAGAACCCCTGGGTGGCAGCGGTGCAACTGAGCAGCGCCTGGGCGCTCTACCAGCCTCATGTGGCAGCCGTTTTGCGCCGGCAGCTGCCGCTGGCCGCGCTGGGCTGGGTGATTGTCTCCGGCCTGGGCCGCAGCCTGATCCTCAAGCGTATGCAGCCGTCGCTGCGCTTCCGTCCCGTTGCGATGATTGTCTTGCAGGCCGTATGGCTGGGTTTCTTTGCACTCATATGCTGGGGCTGGTTCCGCTCCATCCAGTGGGTCGCTTCAACGCACATCACCCCCAACACCGAGCCGGACCTGATCGGCTTCTCCGTCTGGGTGATCTTCCTCTCGCTGGGCTTCTTCACCGCCTGGGCGCTCGTCAGTTGGGCGCTCTCAGTGGCTCCGCTCGTCATGCTGCTGGAGAATCGATCCGCGATTGAAGCACTGGCTCAAAGCCTGAGGCTGGGAAAGCCTATGACCGCCAAGCTGGTCGAGATCAATATGGTGATGGGCATCGTCAACCTGGCGCTGCTGGTGTTGGCCATGGTGCTCTCCGCCGCGCCGCTGCCCTTCAGCGACCAGTTGGGTCCGGAGGCGTTGCATATCGTGTGGACCGTGGCCATGGTCTTCTACTTCGTGGCCAGCGACTATTTCCAGGTGGTGCGGCTTAAGGGCTTTCAGGAGTTCTGCAAGATGTTCAGAGGCAGCGAATCAGCAAGTTTGCGTGACGATTGATCGCTGCATTTCATGCCACTTTGCATCCGCCAGAACCACCGAGGTTTCTACCTGCCGCTGGGGAATCTTCCAGTATTTTTTCAGCAGCCGGTCTTTCTCCTGGGGAGTCACCCTCTGAAAGCCGTGCTTTTCGTAAAAGCGGATCGCCCACGCCGCGTCCGCCCAGGTGCCGATCAGCACCGGACTCTGCGCCCGTTCTCGCAGATGGGAGAGCAGGCGCCCTCCAATCCCGCGCCTCTGCCGGCTGGTCAGCAGGTAGGCGTGGCGGATCAGTGTCACATCCAGAACCTGTTGAATGCCCATCACGCCGACCAGCGTCCCCGCCTCTTCATAGCCCCAGAAGACGATTCCGTCGTCGATCTCATGGCGCAGTTTTTCGGCGGACATATACGGTTCCGTCCAGCGATCGGCGGGGATGATGCCTTTGTAAGCCAGCGCGCCATCGTTGATTATGGCCCAAATCAGCTCGAAATCGCGGTCGTCGCAGCGGCGGATCATGCAGAATCAGTTCCTCAGAAGACCTTCATGCGGATGATCAAATACTTCTTGGGGTCTTCTCGGATGCTCTTCACCAACTGCTCGGCCTGGCCCACCGCCTGGTCAGTATGGTCGTAGAGCGCGCGGTTCTGCACCAGTTGCCCCAACGTGCCCTTGCCTTCATCCAAACCCTTGAGGAAGCCGTCGAGCCGGGTGACGGTGTCGTCCAGTTTTGCCGCGAAGGCCGGATCCTTGGCCAGCAATCCCAGCGTGCCTTTGCCGGCGTTGATCTCGGCCACCATTTGATTGGCGTTGGCGGCGGCGGCGTTCAGGTTGTTATAGAGCGCATCGTCTTTGATGAACTTGCCCGCGCTGCCCTTGCCCTCGTCGAGGGCGAGGGTGATCTTGTTGAGCCGGTCGATGGCCGCGTTGGCGCGGTTATACAGCGTATCGTCGTTGACCAGCTTGCCCAGCGAACCCTTGCCATCGGCGACGGCGCTGGAGATGGTTTCGAGATCGTCGGCAATGCGGGAAATCTTGTGGTAGAGGTCGGGATTGTTGATCAGCTCGCCCGCCGTGCCGCGCCTGGAGTTGACCGCATCGATCGTAACTTCAACCTTGTGCAATAGGTTGTTGAGCTCGATGATGGATTCATTGCTGTTGCGGACCACATCCTGGATGCTGGGCGAGCCGGAGGCCTTCAGTTCGGCGTTGTTGGCCGGAGTTGGGCCGCTGGCGTGGGCAGAGCTGAGATCGACGTAGCTGTCGCCCAGCACGCCCGCCTGGGCGATCGAGGCGGTCGTATCCGTATGCAGGCCGCCCAGCCATTCGTGGCCCACCCGCATCGAGACCTCCACCGGCGTGGGGTTGCGGTCGGCAACCACGCGCACATGAATCACGTTGCCAATGGTTACGCCCTCCAGCGTCACCGGCGCGCCATCCTTCAGCCCCGCAGCATTTTCAAAGTAGGAGCGGAGCACCAGTTTGCGCTCAAACAGTCCGCCGCTCTGCCCGGACATGAGAAGGATCAGCCCGACCAGCACGGCCATGGCTGCCAAAACCAACGCGCCCACTCTCAGTTGCGACCACTGAATCTCTTTGCGGCTCGGCACGGCACTCCTCCGGCGAGAAAAATACCCGGATTATGCATTGAGGATAGCAGATGGGCTGGCGTCAGCGCCCGTCCTCGAGTACCACGCTGGCCATGGCGAGCGTAGCGGTATGGGTGATGGAGAGCGCGGCGCGGGTGGCGCCGAGGCGGGCGGCAAAGTGAGCCGCGCGCCCGTGAAACATGAGAGTGGGCCGTCCGCCGGGCTCGCGCCCAACCTCGATCTCCAGCCAACTGACACCGTGGCTGATGCCCGTTCCCAGGGCCTTGGCTCCGGCCTCCTTGGCGGCAAACCGGGCGGCAAAGCTTTCCGCGGACTTGCGCTTGCGCAGGCAATAGGCCTGCTCCGCCGCCGTGTACACGCGGTCGAGAAAGCGCTGCCCAAAGCGATCCATGGACTGCTGGATGCGCCCGATCTCTGTCAAATCGATTCCGGAGCCGACAATCATGCTTCTCTGAAGCTACATCGGAAGCCCCTCCAATTACCAGCGCAAGCCATTCAGAGCCTGTTGCCGGCGATGTTGTCTCAAAGCCGGTCATGCGCCGTGCGACTCCGGCACAATTTTCACGCTACGCTCAATGTTTCCGATAAGGCGAGTGTGAGGCTGACAGTGCAGAACCTAAACGCAGAGCGGACGATGAGCACTCCCTGGGCCATGCAGATGAAGGCCATTTCGCTCGAAGAACCGTCGCGTTTGGTGCAAACCCTCACCGGAGCGATATTGGGCTGTGGCGGATGGGTTCTCAGCCGCGGCGCAAACAATTCCGGCACCATCAGCATGCTCTTCGAGTTCGAGCGCCAAGCCTGCGTCGAGATTTACAGCGTGATGATTGCCGCCGGCCTGGAACTGAGCCAGAGCGGGCATATCCGTTTCACCGAACTCTGCCAGTGCACCCGCAGTCACATGCAGGATTGCAATACCGAGATTGCCAGCATCGATCTGGAGATCCAGACCTTTCCCGCTGAGATGATGCACGGCGTCCGCACCCAGGGGATCGCTTGACCGGCTGGATGGTTGCTGTTACTTTGTAACTCCCGCCAGCAGATCGACCACTTTCTGGTATCGCACTGCCGCGTTAGGATCCGTCGCGCTCTTCAACAGCGCCGGATCGTCCAGTCCGCTCTCGCGCAGATTCGCCTCAATCAGTGGGGTCTGAATCTGGGTGACCACCTCCAGCATTCCCTGCGCCAGCGACAATGGCTTCAAGGCCTTGGCTGAATTCGCCTGTCCATCCTTAACTCCATAGTAGTTTGCATCGGCGCCGGCCTTGAGAAGCGCCTGGACAATCTCCACATTGCCATTCATGGCTGCATAATGGAGCGCGCTCCATCCGTTCGGCGAGGTCCGGCTATTGGCGTCGGCGCCCTTTTCGATGAGCCTCACTGCCTCCGCGGTATTGTCGGCCTTGACTGCCGGCATCAGCAACGATGGATCGGGCTTGCAGCCGATGATGGGGATAAGAGCAAGCGCCAGAACGAAAAGAAAGAGCAGCGTATTTTTCATGTAGCGTTATTCCTTTGAACGCCTCTGCCGATCCCGCCGTGCGTCGAACTGTCCGAAGGACAACCCTAATCTATCCTTTGGATTCGCCTGTTCCGCCTGGATGGAAGCACTCTGTATTCATGGTATCAAGAGGCCGTTTGCGTGGTCAACCAGCTTCCACCAGGCCGTAGCGCTGCTGCCAGGCCTCTTTCAGCCGCGCGCAGACGCGCGTCCGCGCAGCTTCGGTCGCCTTGCCGGGCTTCCTCAATCACAAGATTCACTGCGGGCAAACAATGAATAAAATTGTACTTGACTCTGACCTTGGGTCAGACCTGAGTATGCAAAAAGGGATGGAAATGAGCAGAACTTACCGAATCCAGGAGTTCGCTGCGCTCACCGGCTTGACCGTGAAGGCTCTGCATCATTACGACCGGTTAGGGTTGATGAAGCCTCAGCGGACGTATTCCGGATATCGGCTCTATGTCGAGCGCGATCTGGAGCGGCTGGAGCAGATTGTGGCGCTCAAGTTCCTTGGGTTCCCTCTCAAACAGATCAAAGCAATGCTGGATCGGGCAGCATTGAAACTGCCGGAGGCTTTACGCATGCAGCGCCAGGCGCTGGCAGAAAAGCAGAAACTGCTGGCTCGCGCGATGAAAGCGCTCGCGGCCGTTGAAACGATCCTCGATACCGGCAAAACCGCAACCCCCGCAATACTCAAACGGCTCATTGAGGCGATCAACATGCAAAGCGACGTTGATGCAATGAAGAAGTATTACAGCGAAGAAGCCTGGTCCAAAGTGGGGCCGCGCTATGAGGGGGATTATTCGCAGGAATGGATCGACTTGTATCGCGATCTGGAGGCAGCGCTGGGCGAGGATCCCGCCTCTGAGAAGGTGCAGGCGCTGGTTGCGCGCTGGATGGCGCTATCCAGCGGCGATCCTGAAGTTCGGGAGGGCGCGGCGAAAGCCTGGGCTGACCGCAAGAACTGGCCCGCCGCCATGCAGCAGCGCATCGCCGACTTCCATCTTGACAAGATCGCGCCGTTCATCGGACAGGCGATGACTGCGTACCGGAAAAAATACTTCAGCGACGAGGCGTGGGCCAAAGTATCGCAGCGCCCGGAGGAAGAAAGAGCGCAAATTTCCGCTGCGTGGATTGCGCTCTGGCAGGAAGTCGCAGCCGCGCTCGACGACGACCCAGCCAGCGACAGGACTCAGGAGCTATGCGCCAAATGGGCGGATTTGGCCGAGAGGTCTTCAGGCGGCGACCCAGAAGTAAAAGCCGGCAATATCAAAGAATGGCGCGATCGCAAGAACTGGCCAACCAGCGCCCAACAGAGAATTTCCTCGTTTCGCCTCGAAGAAGTGGTGGCCTTTATCGCAAAAGCCTACGCATTCCGAGCGATGAAACAGGCGAAGAAACAGCAGTAGCAGGAAGTCATCATCCGGCTTCGACCAGCCCATAGCGGCGCTGCCAGGCCTCTTTGAGCCGCGCCCAGACCCGCGCCCGCTCGAATTCGGTCGCCTCGCTGATCGGTCCATCAGGGGAGCCGGATGTATTGGCAAAGCGCGCGGCCTCCATCTTAGCCAGCTCCAGCAACTGCCGGTCGCGCAACAGGTTGGCCACGCGGAAGTCAGGCAGCCCGGCCTGCCTTGTGCCGAAAAACTCCCCCGGTCCGCGCTGGCTGAGGTCCAACTCCGCCAGCTCGAATCCGTCCTGCGAGCGGACCATCGCATTCAAACGCTCCTCGGCCACGGGGGTTACCCGCTCGCCGGTGATCAGAATGCAGTAGCTCTTCGCGGCGCCACGGCCCACCCGGCCCCGCAACTGGTGCAACTGGGCGAGGCCGAAGCGCTCGGCGTGTTCGACCACCATCACCGTCGCGTTGGGAACATCGACGCCCACCTCGATCACCGTAGTCGCCACCAGCACATCGATCTCACCGCGCTGAAAGCGGCGCATGATGATCTCTTTCTCGTCAGCGTCCAGCCGCCCGTGCAGCAGGCCCACGCGCAGCCCGGCCAGCGCTCCCGCGCGCAACTTTTCGTGCATCTCCACAGCCGACTTCAGCCCCGACTTCGCTCCCGGATTCGCCTCCTGCGCCGCCTTCGGAAACAGCTCCGCTGTCTTCCCCTTGCGGACGAGCTTACGTACGGGTGCCCCAGGTCTCGATTTTGAGACCTGGGATTCGATGAAAGACGGCGCATCAATCCCCGCCTCCGGATCGTCATGCGAGAAGTCCAGCTCCGGCTGGTCCTCCTTGCTGCCCTCGATTACAGGGTAAACAATGTAAGCCTGCCGGCCCTTGGCCACTTGTTTGCGCACAAACTCCCACACCTCATCGGAGATCTCTCCGGGAACGCGGCGCGTGACGATGGGCGTCCTTCCCGGCGGCAGCTCATCCAGCACGCTCACGTCCAGGTCGCCGTAGAGCGAGAGCGCCAGCGTGCGCGGAATCGGCGTCGCCGTCATCACAAGCACATCCGGCTCCGCTTGATTGGGCTTCTTCATCAGCTTGAAGCGCTGCATCACGCCGAAGCGGTGCTGCTCATCGACCACCACCAGGCCCAGCCGGTCGAACTCGACTTTTTCTTCGATCAGCGCGTGCGTCCCGATCACCAGTTGCGCCTCGCCGCGATTGATCTGCCCGCGCGTTGAGTGCTTGCGGTCTTCGGAGAGCGAGCCGGTCAGCAGGGCGACCTGGTAGCGGCGGCTCGACCGCTCCAGCAGCTTGCGCACCGCCAGATAATGCTGTGTGGCCAGAATCTCGGTAGGCGCCATCAGCGCCGCCTGGTAGCCGTTCTCCATCGCCACCAGCATCGCCTGCAGCGCGACGATGGTCTTGCCAGAGCCCACATCGCCTTGCAGCAGCCGGCGCATCGGGCTGGTCTCGCGCATATCGCCCACAATTTCGCCCAGCGCCCGCTTCTGCGCCTGGGTGGGATGAAAGGGCAGCACTTCGCGGATGGCCTCCCTCACCTTGTCCGTGGTCGCGAAGCTGATGCCGACGCGCTCTCTCATCCTCCGGCGCTTGAGTTCGAGACCCAGCTCCAGGAAAAACAGCTCTTCAAAGATCAGCCGCCGGTGAGCCGGCGTCGCCGAGGCTTGCAACTGCGCAAAGGGCGTGCCTTCGGGCGGATAGTGCGCCTCGCGCAGCGCCGTCTCGCGGTCGGGCAGCATCAGCCGCTCCAGCATCGCCTTCGGCAGGCACTCCGGCACCATGCCGCGCAACCCTTCCAGTAGATGGAAGATCGTCTTGCGCTGCCAGCGCGAGGCCAGCCGCGCCCCGCCCAACGACTCGTAAACCGGCGTGATGCGCCCCACTTCGAGCAGCCGCGTCTCGGCGTCGTCCGTGGCGTCGGGCAGCAGCTCCCACTGCGGCTGAATCATCTTGAGGTTGCTCGAACTCCGCGACGGCTCGACCTTGCCGTAGACGGCCACCGTTTGCCCGGCGTGGAACTTGCCTTCCAGATAGGCCGCATTGAACCAGATGCATTTGAGCGCCAGCCGTCCCTGACCCACGGTAAGTTCGAACAAGGGCGCTCTGCGCGTTCTCAGAAGGATAGACCCCCGCACCTCGGCGATCACCGATGCCGTCTCGCCCGGCTGCAACTCATCCAGAGAGCGCGGATTCTGCCGGTCCTCATAGCGGAAGGGCAGGTGGTAGAGCAGATCCTCGGCCGTGAGAATGCCTTTGGGCGCGAGCATCTCCGCCACCCGCGGCCCTACGCCCTTCACATACATCACCGGACTATCGAGATCGGCCACACTCCGGATGCTAAATGGCGCGTCTCCGCCAGGACAAATGCGCTGAAAAACCCGTGCATATTTACAAGTTTCAGGAATGCTGGAGGTGGGGGAGCGGATGGACGCGGATTTTACTGCTCTTGCTGATCTGCCAAAGGTCGTACTTGGCCTGCATGCGCAGCCAGACTTCAGGCGAGGAGGTGCAGAAGGCGGCGGCCAGGCGCACGGCCATCTCCGGCGAGACGGCGGCCTTGCCGTTGAGAACGCGGGAGAAGGTGACCCGGCCCACGCCCAAATGCTCGGCCGCCGCCGAAACGGTCATCTCGCCGAGATACTCCCGAATTACTTCGCCGGGATGCGGCGGGTTGTACATACGCATAGTCTTCTCTCCTCTCAGTGATAATCCTGGTAATCAACCAGGATGGCGTCTTCACCCTCAAATCGGAAGGTCAGACGCCAGTTTCCGCTTACCATGACCGCCCAGTGTCCCGCCAGATCGCCTTTCAAGGGATGCAGCCTCCATCCGGGGACATTCATATCCTCAGGCGCGCCGGCATCGTCCAGTAGTCCCAACTGGAGACGCAAGCGCACAGCATGCTGAGCCTGAATCCCGGCCTTCGATCCGGTGCGGAAGAATTTCTCCAGACCCTTGTGTGCGAAGCTCCTGATCACAGAAATAATGTATCGCTTGACGATACAGAAGTCAAGGCAAACATACAACGAGCAAGATCATACCCCAATCGCACTCACATTTATAGCGGAGAATAATCGTTCTAATCTCCGCAAAACCCGCGGAGATTCGATCCCTTTACGGTCTTCCGGCCCGCCTCACGACCTGGCCAGGAAGTAAGCCTCGACCGCTTGCGCCATTGACGCGTGGTCCAGATACGGCTTTTTGCCTTCGTAGCGCGCGGCCCACAGAACCTGGTTCACAATGTCCCTGGGATAGCACTGGCGCAACTCCAGCTTCAGCACGTCGCGGATGAAATCGATCAGATCCTTGCACACTCTAGGATCAAACGTAACGCTATTCTCGTTGGCCACGCGGCGAAAAATCTCGCAGAACTGCTCGTCGGTCATCCCGCTGATCTTGATCTTGGTTTGAATCCGGCGTAAGAAGCAGGCGTCCACCAATTCCGCGGGATCCATGTTCGATGCGAAGACTACCAGCATCTCGAAGGGAATCTCCAGTTTCTTTCCGCCCGCCAGAGTCAGAAAATCAATTCTGCGATCCAGGGGAACCACCCAGCGGTTCAGCAGATCCTCCGGGCGAAGCCGCTGCCGTCCAAAATCGTCGATGATCAAAACCCCATTGTTGGCTTTCATCTGCACCGGGCCGACATAGAACTTGGTCGTGGGGTTATATTGCAGGTCCAGCATCACGGCCGTCAGCTCGCCGCCCACCAGAACCGCTGGGCGCTGGCAGAGCACCCAGCGCTCGTCCCGGTCCTTGGGCTCCGACTCCGCCATTCGCTTGTGAATCGCCGCATCGTAGACGGTGATGATCTCGCCTTCCACCTCGACGGCGTATGGAATCCATACCTCATCCTCCGAAATAACCCGCGACAAGGTCTCAGCGACGGTGGTCTTGCCGGTTCCCGGAGGGCCATAGAGGAAGATCGAGCTGCCGGAGTTGAGCGCCGTTCCGAATTGCCGCAGTAGCCCGTCGTCGATCACAAGATGCGCAAAGGCGCGCTTGACGTCGTTCGCATGCACCTCCACCTTGCGGACGCTCTGTATTCGCACCTGCTCCACATAGCTTGCCAGAGAGACCGGCGCCGGACCCGTATAGTGATTCTGCGCGATCAGGTCCGCCCCCCGCGAACGCCCCTCCGAGGTGATGGCAATCTGAGGAACATGGCCATGCATTCCCGTCACTTGGCAGAGCAATTCCGTGCGCAGTTGGAAGGCCAGCTCCTTGGCCACTTCGAAGCTGAGCCGGGTCTTCTCGGAAAGCTGAAGGACGGAGAGGGAACCGGACATATAGAGAGTCTTTAATGCAAGATCCTCGAGGATGGCTTGACGCACGTCAACATCGTCGATGGACTGCGGCCGGTGCGCTGGCCCGTGAACGAGCTCAGTCTTTAAAAAATCGTAGTTGGGCATCGTTAATCAGGCTACCATCTTTCCCCTCCCGGTCACCAGTCATTTGCGCCGCTGGATGTACTCTTTGGTCCCCCTCATCCACCGCACTTTGGATTCAACATTTGCCGCACTTCGGCACACTCTCGTTTCGATTTTTCCGTAAAGTAATCGGGCAAGTTGGATCGGACCGGCGCCGCGGCGGATAAGACGTGAGCCGGCGGCCAGGGCGCATTTCAGTGCGCCGGAACCTTTTTGCGCCTGCCTGCGTATTCGGCTGTAGGTGCCGTCCGCGCAGTGTGCTTTGCTACACTCCTTGCAGGCTGGCCCACGGTTTTAGAGCAAAACCAGGGATACAGTGGCCTGATTAGCGTCATCGAAGGTCGCCGCTCTCTGTTGGTCGCGTCGACTTGAGTGAATTTGTTTCGGGATACGCCATCCCTGGTTTTGCTATAGCGGGAACCAGTCCGCATCAGACTGAAAGATGAACAGCGGGAGAATCCATGCCAGTAGTCGAACTCGCGGGAGTGACCAAGGCCTACGAGAACAAGGTTGCCGTCAGCAACCTTAGTCTTTCCATTGAAGCGGGCCAGATCTTCGGCCTTCTTGGGCCGAACGGAGCGGGCAAAACCAGCTCCATTCGCATGATGATGGGCATCACCATGCCCGACTCGGGCCAGGTCAGCCTTTTTGACAAGCCATTCGAGCGCCCGAGCCTGGAGCGGGTGGGCTACCTGCCCGAGGAGCGCGGTCTTTACAAAAAAATGAAGGTTCTGGACCAGCTGGTCTTCTTCGGCTGCCTGCATGGGCTGAGCGCGGAAGAGGCGGGCCATCGGGCCGTCGCCTGGGCCAAGCGCATGGAGATCGCCGACGCTCTCCAGAAGAAGACCGAGGAGCTCTCCAAGGGCATGCAGCAGAAGATTCAGTTCATTGCCACGCTACTGCATACCCCCGGCCTCATCGTGATGGACGAGCCCTTCGCGGGCCTCGATCCGGTCAATGCGGTCCTGGTCGAGCGCACGCTACTGGAATTGAAGGATCAAGGCAGAGCCATCCTGTTCTCCACGCATCGCATGGAACAAGTAGAGAAGCTGTGCGACTCCATCTGCCTGATCAATAACGGCGAAGCCGTGCTGGCCGGCAACCTGCGCCAGATCAAAGCCGGCTACGAGCGCAACCACGTGATCGTCGAATTCGAGGGAAGCTCCTCGTTCCTGCTCAGCGAGGAGATCGCCGAGGCGAAAAACTTCTCCGGCCATGCCGAGATCAAGCTCAAGCCGCACGGCAACGCGCAGAAGCTGCTGCGTGAAGCCGCGGCCATGGCGACGATCTACCGCTTCGAGCTGGTCGAGCCGTCGCTGGAAGAGATTTTCATTGAGACCGTGGGAGGCAAGACCAATGCGTAATATTATCCTCATCGCCAAGCGGGAGTATCTGGAGCAGATTCACGGGCGAGCCTTCAAGTATTCCACGGTGCTGGTTCCGTTGCTGATTGTTGCGCTGCTTGGCTGGAGTTCGATGACCAATCGCAAGGCCGTAAGCGGAAAGCATCTAGCGATAGCCGCGGACAATGCGGATATGGCCGAACAGGTTCGCCGCCAGATGCTCGACGACAAGGACGCGCATTTCACGGTCGACGTGACCGCTCCGGCCAGCGAGCAGGATCGCGATGCTCTTCGCCAAAAAGTTCAGAGCAAGGCCATCGACGGGCTTCTAGCTATCAGTACGTCTTCCTCCGGCGAGACGATGGCCACCTACACCTCACTCTCTTCCGGCGGTTTCACGGATACCAGAAGTATGGAGAATGCCTTGAATCGTGGCGTGGCGAACGAACGCCTGGTGGCCAAAGGAATCAATCAGGCCGAAGCCGATGCCACGCTCAAACTCGTTCCGGTCGAAACTCTCCAGTTGGGCAAGGATGGCAAGACAGGCAAGACCAAAGGCGCATCGCCCTTCTACAAGGTTGTGATGATGATGCTTTTGCTCTCCATGCCCATCATGCTCTACGGCCTGGATATGGCTCGCGCGATCATCGAGGAGAAGACTTCGCGCATCTTCGAGGTCATGCTCTCGGTCGCCCGTCCCGACGATCTGCTCGCCGGCAAACTGATCGGGGTTGGAGCGGTGGGCCTGACGCAGATTGCTATTTGGGTGGTTGCGGCAACCCTGTTCATGGGATCAGCGCTGGCCGCATCCTTACTCACCGGCAATTTTGACCTTCATTTTTCCTGGATGGAGGGCCTGCTCTTTCCGGTGTACTTTATACTCGGCTTCGCTCTCTTCAGCGCCATCTTCTCCGGTTTTGCCGCTACCTGCGAAACTTCGCAGGATTTACAGAAGTTCATGCCGGTGGCAATTATTCCCCTCTATCTCAGCATGGGCCTCCTTCCGGTGCTGCTCAATGATCCCAACTCTGCCTGGTCCGTTGCCGCAACGCTCTGTCCGCTGACCTCTCCTTATGTCATGCTTCCCCGCATGGGTTTGGAAACGGTCCCGCTCTGGCAGTTGGCCGTCTCCATCGGCCTTCTGATCCTGAGCATCTGGGCCACGCTCTGGTTCTCCTCGCGCCTCTATCGCGTCGGCATTCTGATGTACGGCAAGCGAGCCACCCTGCCGGAGATCGTGCGCTGGCTGCGGTATTCCTAATAGCGCGGGGTTAGCGGGGTTAGCCGAAGCCTCACTGGCGCTAATGAACGGCTAACTCCGCTAACAACGCTAACCCCGCCAACTCCGCTAAAATCAGAAGAGTGGCCGCCAAAGACCAACCTCACTTCACCCTTGCCCAGCGCCTCGTGCTGGCCGTCGTCCCGCGTGTGGTGTGGGCGCTCTTCAGCATATGGGGCCGCACCTGGCGCTTTGAAGTCATCGCCGAAGAGGGCGTCACACCCATCCCTTCCGGTGTGAAATCCCCGGCGGAGATCTTCTGCTTCTGGCACCAGTGCGTGCTGCCCTGCACTGTCTACTTTCGCCATTCCCGCGCCGTCATTCTCATCAGCCAGAGCTTCGACGGCGAACTGATTACCCTTATCTTGAAGATGTTTGGCTTCGATGCCGTGCGCGGCTCCAGCTCGCGCGGCTCGCGCGAAGGATTGATGGGTCTCAAGAACATCATCGAGACCGGACGCACCGCCATCTTCACCGCCGACGGCCCGCGCGGCCCCATCTATCAAACCAAGATGGGCCCCATCAAGTTGGCGCAGTTGACCGGCGCGCCCATCGGCGCTTTTTATCTCCTGCCTGAGCACGCCTGGGTCATGCCTTCCTGGGACCGCTTCCTCGTCCCCAGGCCCTTCACGCGCATTGTGGTCAGTTGGGCGCGGCAGACGCACGTCCCCGCCGATCTCGCCCCAGACCAGTTCGAGCCCAAGCGACAAGAACTCAACACCGCCCTGGAGCGCGCCCGCTTAAGAGCGCTCGATCATTTCAAGAAGGCCAAGGGATGAGTGGCCTGCGCGTCGCCGATTTCGATTACGATCTGCCCGCAGAATTGATCGCGCAGCAGCCGCCCGCCGAGCGCGGCCAGAGCCGCATGTTAGTGATGAGCAGCGCGACCGGCGCGCTGCGCGACGCGAGCTTTTCCGAGTTTCCCGCGCTGCTCCATCCCGGCGATTTGCTGGTTCTGAACGACACCCGCGTGATTCCCGCGCGCCTTTACGCCCGGCGCACACTGCGCCGTGAGCGCGAGAAGCCCACCGGTCGCATCGAAGTGATGCTGACCGAGCCGCTTACGGCGCCGACACTCCATAACACTGTCATCCTGAGCGAAGCGCAGCGGAGTCGAAGGACCTGCGTTTCGTCCTCAGCGGAATGGGTGGGAACCCATGAACCTCAACCAGCGACCGGCGAAAACCTCTGGCGCGCCCTCGTCCGTCCGAGCAGAAAGATCGCTATCGGCGAGATTCTCGTCTTCCCCGCGCCCGACGGCGCCATTGCTCTCGAAGCCGAAGTGCTGGAGCGCGGCCTCTTCGGCGAACGTCTCTTGCGATTCAAGCCGGTCGATGACTTCTTCTCGACGCTCGACCGCATCGGCCACGTCCCGTTGCCGCCGTACATCCGCCGCGACGATGCCGCCGCCGACCGCGAGCGCTACCAGACGGTCTACTCCCGCGAGCGCGGCTCCGTCGCTGCGCCCACCGCTGGCCTGCATTTCACTCCGCAAATCCTCGACGCGCTTACCGCTCGCGGCGTCGAAGTCGCCCGCCTCACGCTGCACGTCGGCCTGGGCACCTTTGCCCCGCTGCGTGTCGAAAGCCTGGTCGAAGTCCGCCTACACCGCGAGCGCTACACCCTCTCCGCTCCCGCCGCCGAGGCCATCAACCGCGCCGTCGCCGAGGGCCGACGCATTGTCGCAGTAGGCACCACGGTCGTCCGCACGCTGGAACACTGCGCGCTTGAGGCCGCTGGCCGCCCATTAGAAGCCCACTCCGGCGAGACGGAGATCTTCATTTCGCCGGGTTTCCAATTCCGCATGGTCAGCGCGCTGCTCACCAACTTCCACCTGCCCCAATCGAGCCTGCTCATGCTGGTCAGCGCCTTCGCCGGACGCGAGCCGGTCCTCGCCGCCTATCGCCATGCCGTCCAGCAAAAATACCGTTTCTTCAGCTACGGCGACTGCATGTTTCTTTCGTGACGCGGCGTTCCGTGCCTGTTGGCCCCCTGATCCCTGTTAAACTCGTCTCGTGCCCGACTCAGCCAAGCCGCCCGTCTTCCTGCTCGACACCATGTCGTTCATCTTCCGCGCCTACCACGCGATGCAGCGCTCGCGCCCCATGTCCACCCGCGCGGGGCTGCCCACGGCGGCCATCTACGTTTTTGTGAATATGATCAAGAAGCTGCGCCAGGACTTTCAGCCGCTCTACTTTGCCGCCGTCTTCGACGTGAGCGGCGAAGTCTTCCGCGACGAGCGCGCCCGCGCCATGAAGCCGCTGCGCAAGTGGAACGGCAAGACGCAAAGCTTCGACGAGGTCAGCTACGAGGGCTACAAGGCCAATCGCGCCGCGATGCCCGAAGACCTGCGCCGCCAGATTCCCTACATCCGCCGCGCGCTTGAGGCACTGCGTATCCCCATCCTGGAGGCCGAGGGCTTTGAGGCCGACGACGTCATCGGAACCCTGGCGCGCGAGGCCGCCGAATGTGATTACGATGTTTACATTGTAAGCGGCGATAAGGACATGATGCAGTTGGTCACGCCCTCCGTCAAAATCCTCAACCCGCAAAAAGACAACCTGATTCTCGACCCCGCCAAGGTCGTCGAAGTGCTGGGAGTACCGCCGGAGAAGGTCGTCGATGTGATGGCCCTGCGCGGCGACTCTGTCGATAATATCCCAGGAGCGCCCGGCATCGGTGACAAAGGCAGCGTCGAGTTGATTCAGGAATTCGGCTCCGTCGAAGCCGTCCTCGACCACGCCAGTGAGGTCAAGCGCAAGAGCTATCGCGAGTCGCTGGAGCAGAACCGCGACGCCGTGATGCTCTCCAAGGAACTCGTCACCATCGACTCTCATGTCCCGCTCACGCTTGACCTGGCCGCGATGCAGACGCAGCCGCCCGACTTGGAAGCCTGCCGCGAACTCTTCACCGAGCTGGAGTTCACATCCATGCTCCGCGACTTGGCGCCTGCGGACGGCAGTCCTTTGGTCGAACTCCTCGAAGACCCTACAGAAGCCCAGTCCACAGCCTTCTACGCCGCCGCGCGCGCGCAGGGTTTTGCCTTTGCGCTCAATGCGAAACCGCCCGCGCCGGAAGTGGAAGACGAAGCGCCGCTGAACCTCTCGCTTCTCGATGTAGCCGAAGCCGCCGAGAAGCAGGCTCGCTTTACCGTGGGCGTCTGCGCGGAGCCGGCGACCGCTCTCGAACTTCCGCTGACCGCGCCACTTTGCGCGCAGCTCGAAGACGCCGCCGTTCCCAAACAAACTCACGACTGGAAGACCGCGCTCCACCTGCTGACCGCGCAAGGCGTGGCGCTACGCGGCACAGTGGACGACACCATGCTGCTCTCTTACGCGCTCAATCCCACCCACTCGACGCAAGCGCTTGCCGACGTAGCCGCGCGCCACTCGCAGCCCTCGCCCTCTTCGCTCGCTGCCGCAGCCGCCGCGATTCGCGCGCTGGTTCCGGCGCTGAAGATCGAAGTCGAGAACTCCGCCGTGATGCGCGTCTACGAAATGGATCGGTCGCTAGCCCCGGTTCTCTTCCGCATGGAGCAGGCCGGCGTGCGCATCGATCTTGGAGTCCTCGACGGGCTTTCCAAGCGCTTCGCCATCGAACTGGAGCGTGTCGGCGAACGCATTTTTGAGTTAGCCGACCGCCGCTTCAACATCAACTCCCCCAAGCAGCTCGGCGAGGTGCTCTTCACACACCTGGGCCTGCCCGCGCCGGCCAGCCGAGGCAAGGGAAAGGTCGTCTCCACCGCGCAGGATGTGCTGGAATACCTGGCGGAAAAGCACGAAGTTCCGCGCCTGGTTCTCGAATTTCGCCACTTATCGAAGTTGAAATCGACGTACATCGACGCGCTGCCTCTGCTTGCCGACTCCGACTCGCGCGTACATACAACGTTTATGGCGGCGGCCACAGCGACCGGAAGGCTCTCCTCCGTCAATCCCAATTTGCAGAACATTCCCACGCGCACCGAACTGGGCCGCGAGATTCGCGCCGCCTTCACCGCCGCGCCAGGAACGCAACTGCTCTCGGCGGATTACTCGCAGATCGAGCTGCGCCTGCTGGCGCACTTCAGCGGCGATCCGCTGCTCGTTCACGCCTACCGGAACAACGAGGACATTCACACGCTCACCGCCAGTGAAGTCTTTGGCGTGCCCGCCGCCGAGATGGACAAGCAGACCCGCAACCGCGCCAAGGCCGTGAACTTCGGCATCGTCTACGGCATCTCCCCCTTCGGCCTGGCCGCGCAGTTGGGCATTCCGCAAGCCGAGGCGCGCGCTTACATTGAGCGCTATTTTGCGCGCTACTCCGGCGTGCAAGCCTTTATCGAAAAAACATTGGAAGAAACGCGCAAGACCGGCTCCGTGCGCACGCTCTTTGGCCGCGTCCGCCCCATTCCCGACATCGAGAGCCGCAACCCCAACCAGCGCGGCTTCGCCGAGCGCACCGCCATCAACACGCCACTGCAAGGCACCGCCGCCGACCTCATCAAGCTGGCGATGATCTCCATCGACCGCCAGCTTACCGAGCGCGCGCTCAAGACGCGCATGGTTCTGCAAGTCCACGACGAACTGCTCTTCGAAGTTCCCGCCAGCGAGGCCGCCGAAGTCGAAGTCCTCGTCCGCGCGGAGATGGAAGGCGTGATTCAGCTCAAAGTTCCCCTGGTCGCCGACCTCGCATTCGGCGCGAACTGGCGGGATATGTGACGGTCACTCCTCATTCAGATTGAGCATTCACCGGGATAGCGGCAGGGACGCAAACACATCATTCCCTTCTCAGTTCCACTTGATTACGCGCAACAGATTCGAGTAATCGTCAGTCCACGCCTGCGTTCCGGGAGGCACGATTGCGGGAATCCAGCGAGAGTCCATTGCCAGCGCTCCAAAATCGGCTTGGCTTCGCGCCATAACCATCCACTTCGAGGGAAACTTTCCCGCGTCCATCTGTGTCTGCGAAACGCCAGAGTCATTGGACGTCAGGCACACCAATCCATCATTGCGGGCCAAGGCACCGAGTGTGGGCTCCAAGTCGAGGTAGAGGTTGCTGATGTGGAAGGCAATCATCCCTCCAGGCGCCAGCTTGCGCAGGTAAAGCGCCAATGCCTCGCTGGTCATCAGATGCATCGGAATCGTGTCTCCGCTGAAGGCGTCGAGGACGATCAGGTCATAGCTTGAGTCTGGCGCGTCGCGGAGATTGAGTCGCGCATCGCCCAGCACAATTCGGGCAGTCGGCGCGCACTGGCTGAGAAACGTGAAATAGCGCGGGTTCGAGGCAATGCGCTTTACTACAGGGTCAATCTCGTAAAAAGTCAGCGATTCTCCCGGCTTTGCATAGCAGGCCATAGCGCCTGCGCCCAGGCCCACAACGGTCCACTTCGGCTTGCGAACCTCGTCGTTTCTCCCGTATAGCGCCTTGGCCTGTAAAGCCCGAAGAATATCTCCTGCCGGACCTGACCGGGTATAGTAGGCCAGCGGTTCACGGCTCTGCGCAGGGTCAAGGCTCTGTATGCCATGAGAGGTGCCGCCGTGGAAAAGAAACCTGAGCTTGCCGCTTGGGTCGTTGGTTACGCGCGAAACGCCAAAGAAGCTCCGCTCGGTATGCAGGATCTCTCCGAAGGGCCCCGTGTAGAGCGAACTTGCCACCAACAGCACAGCCACCCCCGCTGCGAAGCGCAACGGCCGTTTGCCGAAGCTCAGGCACCACACCATCGAGTAGCCAAAGATGAGAATGTTCAGCGAGCGGCTTGGCCGCAATCCAAAATGCGCCAGGTCGGCTATCACTGCGGACATGCTCAATCCAAGCGCGATGGGAAGCAACCAGTCGTTGCGTCTGGCTCTTGCGGCTTTGGCCGGCGGCTCCGGCTTTTGGTCGATGGGCGGCCGCAGCAGCGCAGCGAAGATCATGACCAGCGGAAACTCGACCACAGTGGAAAAGACCATGGGCGCGAGCAGCGCATTGAAGATACCGCCCAGCACACCGCCAAAGGAGATCCACAGATAGAACTCCGTCAAACGGTTGACCTTTGGCCGGCTGCGGGCAAGCTCGCCGTGACAAACCAAGGCAACGGCAAAGAGCGTGAGCAGATACAGCACGATTAATACCATCAAGGGAAGCTTGGTCTTGGAGACGATTGGCGCGAGCGCGGCAAGAATGAGAAAGGGCAGCCGCAGAATCAGCCACTCATGCGAAATCGGCGGCCGCTTGGCAAAGACCAGAACAAAACTCAATAAGTAAAATGCCAACGGCAAGACCCAAAAGAGGGGAATCGCGGGAACGTCGGTGGTCAGCGCTGTGGTTACGCCCATCATCAGGCTGGAGGGCACAAAGGCAAGGGCGATCCAGCGCAAGCGCGTGCGCCAGGCAATACTGCGGTCAGCTTCGCCGGCTTCTTCGCTCGCAACGGCGCGGGCAACAGAGATACCGGGTTGTACCCGCCAAACCAGCGCGCCACAAGCCACTGTCAGTACAAGAAACACCGCGTAACCGTAACTCCAGAGATGGCTCTGCGCGCTCAGGCGGAGGGTGGGTTCCAATAACAGCGGATACCCCAGCAGCCCCACCAGGCTGCCTGCGTTGCTGGCGGCGTAGAGGAAATAGGGGTCGTTTGCAGATTTGTGCCCCGATTGTGAGAACCACTGTTGCAGCATGGGCGTGGAGGACGAGAGCAGAAAGAATGGCAAGCCTACTGCGACCGAGAGCATGCCGAGTATCCACAAAACCGGAGTACTCTGGGCCGGCGGTTCCCAACCGATAGGAATGTGCAGAGGCAATACGGCAAAGGGCGTGAGCGCGAGGGCGATATGCAAGGCAATTTGAGCCCGGCGACGCAGCCATCTTGTGGCGGCGTAGGCGTACAGGTAGCCGGCCAGAAGCGTTGCCTGAAAAAAAACAAGACACGTGTTCCATACCGCTGGGGTTCCACCGAGCATGGGCAGGGCCATCTTGGCCAGCATCGGCTCGACCAGGAACAACAGGGTTGCGCTGACGAACATGGAAATTGTGAAAACAATCAAGAGCATTGGATTTCCAGTTCAGATAACGTGTTTTCGCGTGATCAACCGCGAAGTATCGTCGAGGAAGGCCGCAATGTCAAGCGGCGAGCGAATGTGGAATTTTGTTAGCCAACCCCAATCGCCGCGCGAATGGCATCGGCGATGGCATTGGTGTGGAAGCGCATGGCGTCTTCGCTTTCGGCTTCAATCATCACGCGGGCCAGCGGCTCGGTGCCGCTATAGCGAATCACTACGCGGCCTGTATCCTTCAACTCAACTTCGGCGGCGCGGATGGCGGCGGCCACGCTGGGGATCGATTCCAGCGGCCTGCGTTCGCGAACCTTCACATTGACGATCACCTGCGGGAAGACCTTCAAGTCCGCGGTTAGCTCGTCGATGCTTTTTCCCGAGCGAGCCACCAAATCCAGAACTACCAGCGCGGTCAGCAGCCCGTCGCCGGTGGTGGCCAGGTGCGGCAGCAGGATGTGCCCCGATTGCTCGCCACCGAGAGCCGCATTGTGAACTTGCATCTGCTCCAGCACATAGCGGTCGCCGACCTGCGCGCGCAGCATCGCAATTCCAGAGCGCCGCAGCGCCGCCTCCAGCCCCATGTTCGACATGGTGGTGGCGACGACCAGATCGCCGGTCAGCAGGCCACGCTCTTTCAGGTCGCGCGCGGCTATCAGCAGAATCGCGTCGCCGTTTATGACGTTATTGTGACTGCCGGCCAGCATACAGCGGTCGGCGTCTCCGTCAAAGGTGAGGCCGAGATCCGCTCCGCGGGCTGCTACTTCGGCCGCCACCTGCTTCGGATGCAGCGCTCCGCAGTTCAAGTTGATGTTGTGTCCATCCGGCGCGACATTCAGTAATGTCACCTCGCCGCCCAGCCGGCGAAACAACCTGGGCGCAACCGCCGCAGCCGCACCGTTGGCGCAATCGGCCACAATCCGTACCCCATCCAGCGAAAGCCCCGGCACGCAATCGAGCAGGAACTGAATGTAGTCGGTCTGGAAGGCGGCGTTGTCTTCGACCGCGGGCAGCGTTGACGGATCGGGCGCGGCGGAGTTGGCCGCGTGATGGAGAATCTCCTCTTCCATCGCCAGTTCCACAGCGTCGGCCAGCTTATAGCCGTCCGCGCCGAAGAGCTTGATGCCATTGTCCTGCCAGGGATTGTGCGAGGCCGAAATCACCACGCCTGCCTGAAATCCATGTGTTCGCGCGAGGAATGCGACGGCCGGGGTGGGTACAACGCCCGCGCTCTCGACGCGGACTCCGGTTTCGATGAGGCCGGCGGCGAGCGTGGCGGCGATCCAGGGGCCCGACTCACGCGTGTCGCGGCCCAGGATCACCTTGGGTTCAGCGGCCGTCTTGCGCAGTGAGTGGCCGAGGGCCAGGCCGGCGGCGTAGATGGTGGCGGCGTCCAGCGGGTATTCGCCCGCCACGGCGCGAATGCCGTCGGTTCCGAAGAGTTTGCGTGCGTTGGCTGCGGTCATGGTCTCATTTCTTGGTTGATTGGTTGGAAGCCGCGGATTCCACGCGGCTGATGAAGGCGCCGTCGGAGAGGCGCGTGACGAGCTCGTCTCCGGGCGTCACCTGTAGCGCGGAGCGGACCAGAGAGCCCGTTGCGGTGAGCACCAGCGCATAGCCGCGTTCGAGCACGGCCAGTGGCGAAAGCGAGTGCAGCCGCGCGTCAAGAGAACTGAGGTGAGCCGCGGATTCGTGTACTCTGCGCTCCATCGAATGAACGAGGCGCGTCTGGCCACCTGTGAGCCGCTCGCTGGCTTTAGCAAGCCCCTGGCGCGGATCGTGGCGCAGGACGGCGGCGGCCAGGTCGGCAACATTGCGCTGATGCTGCCGGAGTTGCTCGCTGACGACTGCTTCCATCCGCAATGAAGAATCGTCCAGCCGTTGTTCAAGCTGATATAGCAGCGAATTCACGCGCCCCTCAGCGCGGCTGATGGGCAGGCGGCTGAGCCGCTGGCGGGCTTGCAGCAATTGAAAACGGACGGCGCGTTCCAGCCGATGCGATTGCTCGGCCACGCGCTCGGCAATCTTGTGCTGCGCCTCGGTAATCAATTCGGCGGCGGCGGACGGCGTGGGAGCGCGCAGATCGGCGACAAAATCGGCGATGGTGAAGTCGGTTTCGTGTCCGATGGCCGAGACCACCGGCAGTCGCGATACGGCAATCGCACGGGCCACGCGCTCGCTATTGAAGGCGGCCAGGTCTTCAAGCGAGCCTCCGCCGCGGGCGATGACGATCACGTCCACCAGGCCTCCGGCGTTGAGTTCGTTGATTGCCGCGTCAACCTCGGCTGGCGCGGAATCGCCTTGCACCGAGACCGGGCATACGAGCACGCTCAAGCCGGAGTGGCGGCGGGCGACAATGTTGAGGAAGTCGCGAATCACCGCGCCGGTGGGCGAGGTGACGATGCCCACGGTGCGCGGAAAGGCGGGCAGCGGCCGCTTGCGCTCGGCGTCGAAGAGACCTTCCGACTTGAGCCGCGCCTTCAGTTGCTCAAAGGCCAGTTGCAGCGAGCCCGCGCCGACCGGCTCCATCGTCTCGGCCACCAACTGCATCTGGCCGCGCTGTTCGTAGACGCTGACCCGGCCGCGCACCAGCACGTGCAGGCCGTTTTCCGGACGGAAGCGCAGAAGATTCGCCTGGCGGCGGAAGAGCACAACAGGCAGTTGTGCCTCGGCGTCCTTGAGGGTCAAGTAAACGGTTCCGGTGAATACTAGCTCACCGTATTCCGTCCAATGTGAAACAGGACGGCAGTTGGAGATTTCGCCCTCGACCCACACGTCGCCGTACTCCTGCTCGACCAGTTCGCGCACCTGGCCAACCAGTTCGCTCACCGGCCAGATGCGGCGCGCGGGCCGTAGCTCCTCAAAGTTGAGGTCAAGCTGCGGCGCGATGGTGGCTTCCCTGGTCACATATAGTAGTGTAATTGCGCGGAGCTATGCCGGGATGATCAAGACAACGGCTGCATATCCTGAGGGCTCAACCCGGCTATGCGATGCGCCGGATCAGTTATGCAGATCGGTCCTGCCCAGGATATCGAGAAACTGGCGTTGGGTACACTGGTCGATGGTTTCACCCACCAGCTTGCCATCGCGGCCAAAGACGAATGTCTTGGGAATGCCCTCGATGTGGAAGAGCTTGTGTACCTTTTTGTCGGTGTCGATCAGGACAGGAGGATGATATCCGGCTCTGGTTACAAAGGGACCCACCGTGAAAGAGTCTTCATCGGTAATGGAGAGGACGACCAAACCCTGGGATTGGAAATGGGTATATATCCAGTCGAGATCAGGCATTTCCATGCGGCAGGGCGGGCACCAGGTGGCCCAGAAGTTGACCATCACGATCTTGCCCCGCAGTTCGGAGAGGGTATACTTTTTGCCTCTCAAATCCTTGAGCGTGAAGTCGGCCTTTTCGATCTCAGCGTCGTTGGCAACCAGAATCTGGCCTGCTTTCACAAAGAGCGGATCGTTCAGGGTCACATTCACGTTCTTGTAGCGAACCAGTGAAGCCAGTTCAAAGTAGGGCATTGGGGGCTGATCGTTCTTGGCGGGAAGGGGTGACTGCGCAAGCGCTTGCGAAAGAGTGTCGGCGACAGCTTGCAAGGCAGAGGCGCCCTGATCGCCCTCGGTGACCAGGTTGGCAAGATTGTTGGCGAGTTCCACCTTCTTCGGGCCGGCGGGAAGAGCGCCAATATCGGCGGCGAGCTTAATAGTGGCAGCCGGGCGTTGTTGAGCGGAAAGGGAGCGGAGGTTGCCGAGTTGCTTGGTGATGGCCGACTCGGAGGCCTGCCCATGGAGCAGAGGCGCGGCGAGAAGGACGGTGGCGGCGGCAAGCAGAGTTCGTTGGATCGGGTTCATAGTTTCTCGCTGACGGATGAATTGAAGTGATTTGAGCTTCCGCGAAATTATATCTCACAGTGCGAGGTTATCGGGCGAGGACGCGCTTGCTCCAGCGGCCAGCATTGCCAGCCGCTCGGCAACGGCTTCGACGATCTGTTCGTGGACCTCTTCGATGCTCAGGTCGCCCTCGATCAAAACGACGCGATCCGGCTCGCGAAGGGCAATCTCCCGGTACTTCCGCCAGACGCGGCCATAAAAGGCATCCTGCTCCGCCTCGAAGCGGCCTTCGTCCGGGCCGCTCAGCTCGGCGGCGCGCTGGTTGCGGCGGCGCGCGCGGTGGAGCGAAGCCTCCAGTCCAGGCAGCAGTAACAGAGTCAGGTCGGGCTGTAGGTCCGAGCAAATCAGCCGGTGCAACTCAAGAACAATCTCGGAGCCCAGCTCACGGCCGCCGCCCTGGTAGGCCTCGGTCGAGTCGGTGAAGCGGTCGCAGAGGACGATTTTTCCCTCCTCCAGGGCGGGCCGAATCACCTCGGCGATGGCCTGGGCGCGGTCGGCGAACATCAGCGCCATCTCCGCCATCGGGGCGAGAATTGTCGAGCGCGAGTCCAGCACCAGGGCGCGGATGCGGTCGCCGGTCGCTGTGCCGCCCGGTTGGCGGGTCACCAGGACGCTCTGGCCGCGTTTCTTGAGCCAGGCGGCCAAGCGGTTGATTTGCGTGGTTTTCCCCGAACCATCCAGGCCTTCGAGAGTAAGAAAGAGTCCGCGCCGCATGGGCTGAGTCTATCACCGAAATAAAGTTAAAGACGAGTCTGCTTCTGTTGTGTTACAAGGGTTTAACAGCAAACATCACCGGAGGCGGGAGACTGCGCTCCACTGGAGTTGAAAAAATGAAGCCTTTAGCCATGCACAAACTCGCTCTTTGCGGCCTCCTCATGGTCGGCCTGCTTACTACCCGGCAGCTCAACGCCCAGTACCTCACACTCGAAGGCCAGACCGGCGGCTTTCTGACGCCCACCGCCTACGTCGTTTATATGGACAAAGGCCAAGCCCTCTCCCATCCCGCGATCGGCGTCCACTTCATCAACGCCGCCAAGGTAATCGGCAATATCGAGACCTTCAGCATCACGGAAGCCTTTTTCGGCCGCACCGAGGCCGGCTATACGCGCAGCGTGCATCAGCTCGGCGACAGTGGCCCAACCACCGTAGTGTTGGGCAATTTTGTGCCGGGATCAACAGCGTCGGCCACCTCAGCGCCGACCACGCCGGATTTTAGCCAGCTTTGGAATTCGAACGGTATGAACATCTTTCACGGCAAAGTCGTGGGGATCAAGGACGGGCAATTCGGTCCCTGGACGCCGGGTTTGGCAGTTGGCGGCGTGGTGCGGACAGGCGACAAGTTCGTGAGCGGAGCCCTCTACCAGGAGGTTCAAGCTCTGCTGGGAAATACTGTGCCCGTCAAGGCGTACACCAATGAAGACATCTATGTAGTCGTGACCAAAACCTGGGCCAAAAAGCCGGTTCCGTTCCTTGCGAACTTCGGCTGGAAGGCCACCAACGCCTCGATCTTCGGCATTGGCGGCGAGGCGAATAGGTTTGGCGGACGGCTCTTCGGCGGCCTGGGTATCCCGCTGCCCCTGGGCCACGGCATCGTGGCCGTGCCCTCGGCAGGGTTCACGCAAGAGCCGCCTACAGTCAAGGGCCTTGGTCCGAATCCCCCCAACGGCATCCCGCTGGTGGCTGGCAAAGCAGACCTGCCCACCACGCTGGATTACGCAGTGCGCGTCACCCAGCGGGAGAAGCCTCACTTCGCTTTCGATATTGGTATCGGCCAGGTAGCCAGCAATATTGGAACGATCCCGTCGGCAACCGGCTTGCCCGCAGGGTACCCGCAGGTCGTCTACATTCCCGTGAATCTCCAGGCGAAGAAGGTCGTCGGCATGGGGCTCAGCTACCGCTACTGAGCGGTCGAGACTGAATAGAGCATACTGTGCAATTTTGGCCAGTACGGGATGAGGGCTGGCGGGTACGCTTGCAGCGAAGTACCCAGGCTCTCGCCCCGCGCAGGGAAAATCGATTTCTACGGCGGAGAGGGCGCCAAAGAACCAGGAGGTTCTTTCGATGCAAATCTTGCGCTCCGCGCGTTGGCTCTTGCTGACGCTTCTGCTCTCTCTGTTTCCCGTCTCTTCGTACTCTCAGATCGAAATCAGTGTCGGCTTCGCTCCACCGGAGATGCCGGTCTATGAGCAACCCATCTGCCCCCAGCCCAATCTGATGTGGACGCCGGGGTACTGGGCCTATTCAAATGACGATGGGGACTACTACTGGGTGCCCGGCGCCTGGGTTCCAGCTCCGTATGAGGGCGCTCTTTGGACGCCCGACTACTGGGACTGGTCCGGTGGCCGCTACGGCTTCCATCGCGGCTATTGGGGCCGCCACATCGGCTACTACGGCGGCATCAACTATGGCTTCGGCTATGGAGGCATCGGCTTTGCCGGCGGCGAGTGGCGCGGCAACTCCTTTGCCTATAACACCGCGGTCGTCCATGTGAATGAAACCGTGATCCACACCACCTACGTTGACCGGACGGTTGTCGAGAGAGGCATCGTTGCCAATCCCCGTCACGTGGCTTACAACGGCGGTCCCGGCGGCATTCAGCACACCGCCAGCCCTGCGGAACGGGCTGCCGAAAAGGAGCAGCATACAGCTCCGACCAGCGTCCAGACTCAGCACGCGACCGCGGCCAGGGCCGACAAGACCTCTTTTGCCAAGGCCAATGGCGGCCATCCCAAGACCCTGGCTGTCCAAAAGCCTCTGGCCGCAGAAAAGCACGCCACGCCCGCTGCGGTGAAATCGGAAGCCAAGCCAAAAGTCGAAACCAAGACTGAAGCCAAGCCAAAGGCTGAGCCGAAGTCTGAAGCCAAACCAAAGGCAGAACCGAAGTCTGAAGTTAAGCCAAAGGCAGAACCGAAGTCTGAAGTTAAGCCCAAGGCTGAAGCAAGGCCGAAGGCAGAGCCGAAGACCGAAGCCAGGCCGAAGGCTGAACCTAAGCCTGAGTCCCGTCCTGCCCCGGCAGCTCACGTTGAGGCAAAGCCTCAATCGCATCCGGCTCCAGCATCGCATCCGGCTCCAGCATCGCATCCTGCTCCAGCATCACATCCTGCTCCAGCGGCGCGTCCGGCCCCAGCGTCTCATCCCGCGCCGGCATCGCATCCCGCGCCCAAGGAAGAACCCAAAAAGAAGTAGAGCTGTCGCTCACTTCAATGTAACGAGGCCCACGGTCAGCCGTGGGCCTCGTTGCATCTCGGAGGAGCGTTTTCTGCCTGTCCAGAAACGGAAAGAGCCGCCCGGCAACAGGGCAGCTCCTTCCTCAGGGAGAATAGTTCCAACGGAGGCAAAACCATCAGAACTTTCTGGCTGCATAGTAGGTGCGATGGAAGGTAGTGTCAAGGATAAATCTGTGAAGAAATAAATTATTCATAATCAACAACTTACAAAATTACGTCGCAAGGATTCACAGGGGCTTATTTCGTCTTTTATTCTCCTGTTAACTTCCGCAGTCTCAGGTCTTTCGGTGTGTATCCTAAGGTTTATCAGGAGTTTTTCGGCGATTTCTCCCGCCCTGTTAACTCATCTGGTACTACTTCGTCCTTACCCGGCAAAATCCCCTCAGTCCCGCAGATTCAGCCGGATGAACTCCACATCGAAGACCGAGGAGACCGGTTTGCCTCTCGCCATGCGGTACAGCGCCCGGAAGCCGCCCAGAAAAAAAGCCAGCAGGAGCGACGCGCCACAGCAGATCAGCACCAGGATGGTGATCCCCAGCAGTAGCTTCCCGGTCTTTGCCACCTCGGATTCCATCGGCTGCGGAATCGACGTCAGATCCGACTCGTAGTGCACCGTGGCCAGCAGTTTGTGGCTCTCGTCGGGAACGGCGTCCCCGGCGACCACCGCCACCAGCGGCCCGCTGCGCCGCACCTCCAGAGAGACCAGGTCCGACTCCTGCAACGCCTTGGTCCAGCCCGCCTGCGTCTGCTTGTCCGCCCGCTTGCACGCATCGATGTAGGCGCGAATCGCCGTCTCTTGCACCGCGGCCATCTGCGGCGTCGGATAGTCGATGATCGTCAGTATCGCCGGCCCCGAGCGCAGCGAATAGTTTGCGGTTACCGCCTCCGCGCCGCGATCAAAGCCCACCAGCTCCGCCGGCAGCACGCCGCCCGCGCCGCTGTAGCTCGCCGGTCCAACAGCATAGTGCGTCGTCTGCCCGTCCAGCTTGGCCTGCGGAAGGTTGGCCAGAATCGGAGGCGTCAGCGCCTTTCCCCCCTCCGGCAGCGGCAACCCGGCAGCCAACTCGCGCAGCTCCGAGCCGGACATGGGGCTGATGCGCGAAAAATTCGCATCCACCACGGTGTTGCCCACCCAGAAGAGCACCTGGTTCTTGTTCGAAGTAGCTCCCGTGCCGATCTCTTCCTTGGGCCAGCCGTTCTGCCGGTAAAACGAATAAGCCCCATAGGCGCCGCTGGCGTCGTGAAAGCGCAGCGCGCGCAGACTCAGCGTCTCGCCGCCGCGCTTGTACTCGCCCAGCGCGCCGTCGGTAAACTCGTACTCCTTCAGCGCAGCCGCATTGGCCGCGTCCGCCAGCGTCGCATCGGTCAGCTTCTTCGCCGCGCCCGCCGACTCCCATCCGGCAAACGACTCCGGGAGCAGCGCCTTGAGCACGGGCGGCAGCACCAGGCGCGTCACACCTTGCGAAGCCGGAGCCTTGCCCGGTGCACTCTGCGCCTGAGCCGCGCGCGCGCCCCCCGCCAACATCGCCGTACCAACCAAAATCGCAATCCAACGCATCCCAACGCTCCCATCTTCAGGGTACACGCAACCTCTTCCGCCCGTTGTCCGCGGCATTCCCTGTTTACTTGGACACTGCCGGAGGCGAATAGGTTCCCTGGACCGCGCTCTCGATCTCTTTACGCGGCGTTGTTTTTTCCGTGTTGCAATCCGGAGTGCCTTCAAAAGGGATGACTATCAGCGGAAGCGCTAACAGAGCGACACGTAAGTAGGAACTCGCGTTGCGCTCGCCGCGCCGAGACTGAAGCATCCACCCCGATACAGAAGACGGCCACGGCGCGTCGCGCCGTCCGCCTCACCCGTTCCTGTGAGAAAATCAGAGCTTGCGGACGCACTCCAACTTTCGCTTGCTTGTGGTTCGGCTTGGGGCCATGGGCGATATTCTGCACGCGCTTCCGGCGGTGACGGCGCTGCGGCTGGCCCATCCCGCGTGGGTGATCGACTGGGTCGTCGAGCCGCGCTGGCGGGCGCTGCTGGCGGCGGAGCAGGCTATTGGAATGCCGGGCAAGACTCCCGAAAAGCACACCTCAGAGGCTAAAGCCCCCGTAATTTTTGCGCCATTCAATACCAGGGCTGAAGCCCTGGCCTACCAGCCTATCAACGCTCAGCCACAACCTTTACAGCCTTTGATCGACCACCTACATTTCGCCGCAACCAAGGAGTGGCGCAAAGCTCCCTTCAGCCGCCAAACGCGCAATGAATTCAAGGCATTGCGCGCGGCGCTCCGGAGCGGCGAATACGACGCAGTGATCGACCTGCAAGGGGCGATCCGCTCGGCGCTGATTGCGCATTTCGCCGCGCTGCTGGCCGGTTGCGGCAGGGTGATCGGCGAGGCGGAGCCGCGCGAGCGGGCGGCGCGCTGGCTCTTCACCGAGCGGGTGGCCACGCGGGGCGCGCACGTGATCGAGCAGGACGTGGAGCTGGTCTCGGCCATCGCCGGCGATGTATTGAAGCCCGTCCAGCCCTGGCTGCCCGTGGACCCCGCCGCCGAGGCCTGGGCCGACGAAATCCTGCCGCCTGTAGTAAATTCGCCCGTCGTGCTCATCAATCCCGGCGCCGGCTGGGGCGCCAAGCGCTGGCCCGCGGAGCGCTATGCCGCCGTGGCGCAAGGGCTTGTCGAGCGCGGCTGCCGCGTGCTGGTCAATGCCGGACCCGGCGAGGAGCCGCTGGCCGAACTCATCGCCAGCCAAACCGGCGGCGCGGCCACACCGCTCGCCTGCTCGCTCGCCCAGCTTATCGCCCTCACCCGCCGCCTAGCCCTGGCCATCGCCGGCGACACCGGCCCACTGCACCTGGCCTGTGCTCTAGGTCGACCGGTGGTGGGCATCTACGGCCCTACCGATCCAGCCCGCAACGGGCCTTTCGGGACGCGATTCGAAGTACTGCGCAGCCCTCAGAGCCGCCGCGATCACACTCGCTATGAAGCGCCGGAAGCTGGCTTGCTGACCATTCAGCCAGAGGACGTGCTGCGCGCGGCCGCTGCATTGCTTTATCCTTAGACAGGCTCTGAACAAATCTATCGATTCCCTATGGGCTTATAAGACTGCGGAAAAGGCTTGTTTTCAAGGGAATCTCATGAGAGGTAAACCACAGGGGCTAAAGCCCAACTTTTGTTTTGTTGCACTTGCAGCCCGGCTAAAGTCATGCCCTTTTACAAAACAGGCCTGCTATCGAGTTTTTCCGCAGCCTGTAAAGCACAACATTTTTTCGTCGCATTTAAGGCACGACTAAAGCCGTGCCCTTTCAAAACAACGACATATGCCGAAGTTTTTCGATGACCTCCAGAATTCTCTAATGACCGAATCCGCGCCGACAAATCCCGCCCCGCCCCAACCCGACTGGATCGCCCGCTGGCAGCGGGTAGCCCAACGCATCCGCGTCCCGCTGGGCTTTCTGACGGCGGCGCTCTATCTCTTCGAACTCGTCCGGCGCGCGCCCCATCTGCAGGCCGTGGCCTGGAGCCTGGCGCTGGTTGTGCCGGGGTTATGGTTGCGCGCCTACGCCGCCGGCACGGTGAAAAAGAATCGCGAGCTGACGGTGACCGGCCCCTATGCTTACACCCGCAACCCGCTCTACCTGGGCTCCATGCTGATTGCCGCCGGCTTCGCCGTGGCGTTGCTCAGTTGGCCGGTGGCGCTGGTGCTGGCTGTGGGCTTTGCGGTGATTTACGTGCCGGTGATCGCCTCAGAAGAGCGCTTTCTGCGCGCCAACTTCCCCGGCTTCGACGACTATTGCCGGCACGTGCCGAGGCTGATTCCCCGCCTGACCCCGGCCAGCCACTCCGGCGCTAGAGCGGGAAGCTTTTCCTTTTCACTCTATCTCCATCATCGCGAGTACAATGCAGGGATGGGGGCAATGTTGCTCTATCTCTGCCTGCTCCTCCTGCAGCCGCTGCTCGCCGCGCTTATGAATCTGCCGCGATGAGCGGCATACGATCCAGCCGTTCACACAGCAAGGAGCCAGCCCGCCAGTGAAGACGCGCTCAATCGCAAACGCAATTCTTGGCGCGCTCGCGCTGGCCGCCGTGGCTCATGCCCAGCAGATGCCTCCGCTCCCGCCCCCGCGCCCCGGCTTCAGCTTTCCACTCAAGCAGACCCTCACCTACGAGGTTGACTGGCGGGTCTTTCCCGCTGGGATCGCGGTGGTGCGATTTGAGGCGGACGGCGCACGCGAGAACCTCACCGCCAGCGCCGACACCAGCGGCGCCATCAACCTCATCTATCACCTCAACGACCGCTTCCAGTCCAGCTTTGATCGCGCCGGGGGCTGCACCGACGACTTCAACAAGCAGACCGTCGAGGGCCGCCGCCAGATCAGTTCGACGCTGCACATCGACTATGCCCAGAAGCGCTCCGTCCTCAACGAAAAGAACCTCGTCACCGGGCAGAGCAAGCAGGTGGAAACGCCCGTTCCCGGTTGCGTTACCGACCTGCTCACCGGCGTCTACTATGCTGCGTCGCAGCCCATCGCGCTCGGCCACAACTTTGTGATTCCAGTACTGGACGCGATGCACATTGTGCCAGTGACGATGAAGGTGGAGGGCCGCGAGGTGATCAAAACCCCGCTCGGCGTCTTTAAAACCCTGCGCGTCCAGCCCACTGCCGACACCGGCGTCGTCAAGAATCGCGGCAACATCTGGATCTGGTACACCGACGACGAACGTCACCTGCCGGTGCAGATGCGTGCCCGCTCCTTCTGGGGCACCATCACCTTCCGCCTCACCGGCAACGAAAACAAATAGGTTTCCCGGTTCCGCCAGTGCCGTCCGCGGGATTACTCCCGTTACTATTTTAGTCGCAAGGTACGAAATTTCAATGTTCTATGAGTCTCGACTCGTGGTAACATTCTGCGAACGCCCCTTTTGAGGGCTGTGCTGCATCGGCTGATGTCTCTGGTTGTAACGCTTTCCCGATTTCAGACACTATGAGCAGAAATCAGTCAAGTTGCCAGGTTTTTGAATACCAATGGAGGACAAATTTTGTGAAGCCAGTCGCAGTTTTTCTGACACTTCTCCTTCTCGCCGCGACCTCGGCCCTCCCCGGCCAGTCGCCCAGCACGCCCAATACTCCGGCAGCCGCCAAACCCGCTGCCAACCCTGCCAAAGCCGCCGCCGACGCCAAGGCCGCCAAGAAGGCCCGGAAGGCCGAAGTTCAAATCAAACCGTTTTCCGCGGTCGCCTTTGGCGGCGGAATGTCGCTGATGGGCGTCAATCTTCAGGCCGCAACCAACGTAAACCGCTATCTGAATCTGCGCGGGACCGGCAACTTCTTCGATTACACGGCCAATAACATCTCCACCAACGGCTTTAACCTGAACGGCAAGGTGAATTTTGCCACCGCCGGGGTTTCACTGGACTATTACCCCATACCCCGTATGGGCTTACGAGTGAGCCCCGGATTGCTGCTCTATAACCAGAACGGAATCTCGGCCTCCGCCACCCCCCAACCCGGAGAATCTTTTACTCTGGATGGCTATGATTATTATCCCGAAGCTGGTAGTAGCACTCCTTTCCAGGTGAACGCCAACCTGGGGCTGAACACCCATAAACAGGCCTTCACGCTCACCACCGGCTGGGGCAATATGATTCCCCGCAAGCGCAAGGACTTGCTCTTCGGGCATCTCTCCTTCCCCTTCGAGTTCGGCGCAGCCTTCACCGGCGTGCCCACGATCAATATGACACTGCAAGGCATTGCATGCGACAGTACTGGTGCTAACTGCGTGAATATGGCCACAGACCCCACGGCGCAAAGCAATCTGAATGCCCAGCTTGCCAAATGGCGGAAGGACCTGAATCCGTTGCAGGTCTACCCCATCTTCTCCTTCGGCGTGGCCTACTCCATCCGCGCCAGGTAGTATCCGGCGCAACAAGACCAAGGGCTGCTTCCGGATCGGAAGCAGCCCTTGTTGTTTGTGTGTACGCCTAACGATTTATCCCAGCAACTCCCCGACAATCCCTGCCGCCGCCTGGAGCGCCGCGTCGATCTGTGCTTGGTCCTTGCCGCCGGCTTCGGCGATCTCCGGCTTGCCGCCGCCCGATCCGCCAACCAGCCTGGCGACCGAACCTACCAGCTTGCCGGCCTGGATGCGTTTCGTGAGGCCGGGCGTGACACCGGCGATCAGCGCGACCTTGCCCTCCGGCTGCGCGGAGGCCAGCACGACCACGCCCTCGCCCAGCTTCTGCTTGAGATTATCCACGAGCGTGCGAAGCTGACCGCGCTCCAGCGAGTCGGCGCGCAGCGTTACCAGGCGCACGCCCTTGACCTCGACGGCGCGGCTCACGGCCTCGTCCAGCGCGCCGGCGGCGGACTTCATGCGGGCTTCTTCCAGTTCACGGCGCAGGCGCTTGAGTTCGTCCTCCTGCGCGGCCAGCTTGGCGCGGAAGGCTTCTGAAGCGCTCGTGCCCTCAGGAGCTGGGGCAAGCTGCGCGACGATTTGCGCGACGTCATAGTCCTGGCGGAAGGCGGCCAGAGAGCCAAAGCCGCTGATTGCCTCCAAACGGCGCACGCCGGAGGAGACCGAGCCTTCGCTGACGATTTTGATCAGGCCGATCTCGCCGGTGGCGCGGGTGTGCGTGCCGCCGCATAGCTCAATCGAGAAGCCGTCGGAGAGCTTCACTACGCGCACCTTGTCGCCGTACTTTTCGCCGAAGAGTGCCATCGCGTGGTACTCGTTGACGGCCACGTCGATGGGCACGTCTTCGATGGTGACGACCTCGGCGTTGGCCAGCACCTCGCGGTTGACGATGGACTCAATCTCTTCCAACTCCTCATCGGCCACCTGCGCAAAGTGAGAAAAATCGAAG
>CAZQRX010000022.1:0-35250 GCA_964595845.1 uncultured Occallatibacter sp.
GTGAATGCCGGAGAGCGCGTGCGTCTCCACTTCGTCGGTGTAGAAGATCTTGGTCAGATCTTCAATTTCAATCAGCGTGCCATTCGATGCCATTGCTCTCTCCTATTTCGTGGTTCGCGGTTAAACAGGTTGCCATTTTGGCTTTGCATCGGACTCGATCACCCGGCTGCAAAGCTCATCTACTCCTATGCAAACGATTCGAGGACGACAAATTCCTCAAGCTTCTTCTTCGGCATCGGATCGGGCCATCCATCGGGGATGCCGAGCGGCGTGATGCAGACGCGCTCGTAGCGTTCGGGAATATTCAGGACTTCGCGCGTGGCCGGTTCGGGGATCGCGTCGGTCACATAGACCGTTCCATAACCAAGCGCACGCGCCGCCAGGCACAAATATCCCGCCGCCAAGGGGCCGTCGTGATGATTGTAAGAGGGATACATGGATTGCGAATCGGTAAGAACGACGATAAATACCGGGGCGGAGAAGTAGCCTGCCAGATGTTGTGTGGCTTTCTCTATGCGAGCCGCCCTTTCCGCGGGAGGTAAATCCTGGGGCCAATTCGCTTCATACAATTGTAGGCATCGCGCGCGCAAACGCTCGATCATAGCTTTGTTTCGGACGACCAGGAACTTCCACGGCTGCTGATTGCCCGAGGTGGGAGGGCGGCGCGCCGCATCGAGGATGAGGCGAAGATGCTCCTCGGGAACCGGGTCGGGTTTGTAGCGCCTCACCGACTGCCGCTTGGCAAACAGGTCGAGCAATCCGGAATCGCTGTTGGGCGCGGAAAAGGCGGTGGTGGCTCCGATTGTGCATAATGCGCCGCCGACTCCGGCTATACGAAGAAAACTCCTGCGATTCTTGTTCATTTCATCTCCTTCCCAAACGCTTTCTGTAGAAGTGCCAGATGAGTCATACGCGCGAAGCGCCGCTCGCCGTCCGCGCAGGACTACTCCAGGCTGATGCGATCCACGTTGTCCCAGCGCGACATATCGGAGAGAATCACGGTGTCGCCCTCCTTCAATCCTTCGAGAACCTGAATGCTGTTGACCGAGGCGCGGCCCACCTTGACCGGTACGCGCGTTGCGCCCTTGCCGTCAGGGTCGATCTTGAAGAGGCTCAGCGTCGAGTTCTCGTTGCCCAGCGCCGGCCGGCCCACATACAGCACGTCGGTCATGCGCTCCAGATCGATGGTTCCGTCCACGCTCAGGGCGGGACGCGCGCCCGGCGGCAAAGGTCCGTCCAGTGCTACGTCAACGGTGACCGTTCCGTTCAATACAGAAGGATCGATTCTGGTAACGTGACCGGGAATAATGCCGTTGTGGGTGTCAATGGAGGCGGGTTGGCCGATCTGGATGTCGCGCGCCTGGGTCTCGGCGATCTGAAGAGCGGCCTTGAGTTTGTCAAGCTGAATCACTTGAGCCACCGAGGTTCCCGCAGTGACGTGCTGTCCCACCTGTAACGGAGTGGGAAGCTGTGCGAGAACGCCGGAGATCCCGGCCCTGACCTGAAGCGCCGCCGACTGCTTCTGATAGAGGTCGAGCTGGGCCTTGGCCTGGTCGATCTTAGTTTGCTGGGAAGCGAGCTGGACCTCGATCGCCTTCTGGTTGACGTCGAGCTGCTCCTGGCTGAGCTTGTGCTGAGCGGTCAATTGGTCGGCTGTATTCTTTGAATTGCTATAGGCAATGCCGGCAATCACGCCAAGGTCATATAGAGCCTTGTCGGTCTGCGCCTGCAATTGGTCCTGGGTATAGGCGGCGTTGATCTGCGCGGCGGCGGTTTTCTTGTCCATCAGGGTGCTTTCGAGCGTAGCCTGAAGGCTCTTATAGTCTGCCTGCGCGCCCCTCAGCGCTAACTGCGCGCTGAGAAGCTGCTGCTCGAGTTGCGGGTCTGCCAAGTCCATAAGGACGGTATCCGGAGTGACCTTGGCGCCGGGCAAGACGCGTATACGAACGATGGTGGCGTCGGTCTGCGCGGGAATGAGCTCGATCGAGTCCTCGCGCGGCACAAGGCTGCCGGTCGACCCGCGCACCTGGCGAATCATCGGCCCGCGCTTGACCGTGTCCGGCCAGATGGTCGAGCGATCCACCGTGGGCGCAGCCGGTTTGAGCCGCATAACAACGACCACTCCCACCGCCAGGACAACCAGCGCGGCGGCGATATACGCCGCAAGGCGGCGCTTTCTCTTGAGCAACAAATCTGGGCGTGCGATATCCATACCCAGAGTTAAAGCAATTGCCGTGCCAGATGGAAATTGTTTTAGATTGTTGAAAACACTTTATTTAGCGTTGGTAGCATGGCTGGAAAGCCACGCGGGAGTGGCCGATACTGAAATGCACTGTCCGATTATGAACAGTAGAACGGTCGCACCCGGCTGAGCGCAAAATCCAGGTCACTGGTCAACAGCTACAGACTTGAGCTATCCGGCTCCGGGCTGGCGGCGGCGGAAGCCCGTTCCTGGCGCTCCCGATAGAGGACGCCGTTCAGTTCCGCGCCCAGCAGCGCGCTGAAAGAGGTGATGTAGAGCCAGATCAGCGTGGCGATGCCGGCGCCAAAGGAGCCGTAGAACATCGAGTAGTCGGCGATGCGTGTGACGTACCAGCCGAAGGCCAGCGTGGCCGGAAACCAGAGCAGCGTGGCAGCCAGCGCACCCGGCCCCACCCAGGCCCAGTGCTCCTTGCGGCGGGTGCCGAAGTGATAGAGCGCGCCCAGGACAGTGACGCTGGTGACCAGGGCGATGGCCCATCGCGCCATGCGCCAGGAGAAGATCACGACGTGGCGCAACTGGTGGCCGGCGTTCTCCATCATCCACACCTCGAACTGGCGTCCGAAGACCAGCACCAGGGAAGCCAGCGCCAGCGGCACCAGCACGATGGGCACCAGCAGCAGGGCGCGCTTCCGCCGCTGCCAGAAGCCCCAATTGTCGCGCGGCTGCCGGTAGGCGCGGCGAAAGCCATCCATCAGCGAGAGCATCAGGCCCAAAGCGGCAAAGACCGAGAGAAAGGCGGCGGAGGCAATTAACTGCGTGGAGTAGAAGCGGCGGGTTTCCATTGCGGATTGCAACAGGGACATCGAATCAGCAGGCAGGAACTGCTCGAAGGAGGCGCGAATCTCGCCCACCAGCGTGGTTCCCTCCGTCACGCGGGCCAGCAGCGCGGTGAAGACCACCAGCGCGGGAAACAGCGCCAGCATCCCCGAATAGGCGGCCGCCTTAGCCGTGTTGAGCATATCGTGCTCAAGAGCCAGCCAGAGGGCTTCGCGGAAATATCGTATCAACCGGGCCATACGCATCCTAGGCAAGAGTAGAGCATTGGACCGTCTGTTGCGAAGAGCGCGCCGGGAACACGGCATTGCATATCCGCATCTCGTTCATTATTGGTCCGGGACAGGTACACTGTTTGCGTACAGGAGGCGTCACCATGCAGACCAAAATTCAGGGCACGACCATGCCCGTGCTCGATGTGCAGCTTGAACCCAACGAGAGCGTCTTCAGCGAGAGCGGCGAGCTCTCCTGGATGACCGCTTCCATCCAGATGACAACCCACACGCAGATGGGCGGGGGCGGCGGCCTCTTCGGCGTGCTCAAGCGCGTGGCCGGCGGCGGCAGCTTGTTCATGACCGAGTACCGCGCGTACGGCGCCGCGGGCGTAGTCTCGTTTGCCACCAAGGTGCCGGGTCACATAGTGCCGGTCGAGGTTGGGCCAGGCGCGGAATACATGGTCCACCGCCACGGCTTTCTCTGCGCCACACCGCAAGTGACCATCGGCGTGGGTTTCCAGCAGTCGCTGGGAGCGGGCGTCTTTGGCGGCAACGGCTTCCTGCTGCAACGGGTCGCCGGCCAGGGCACGGCGTGGCTGGAGCTGAGCGGCGAGCTGGTTGTGAAGAACCTGGCGCCCGGCGAGCTGCTGCGCGTGCATCCGGGCCATGTGGGCGCGTTTCAGTCCTCGGTGGCCTTTCAGATCACCACCGTGCCGGGGATCAAGAACATGATCTTCGGCGGGGATGGAATCTTTCTGGTTGAGATGATGGGGCCGGGCGCGGTGTGGCTGCAGACGCTGCCCATCTCGCGGCTGGCGCACCAGATCGCCGAGTACCTGCCGCACACCGAGAACCGCCAGGTGGGACCAGCCGCCGGCGGAGCGCTGCTGGGCGGGATTGTTGGGTCGATTCTGGGCGGGGAGCGGTAAGGCAAGGAACAGGGATCAACGAGACGCTGAGCTATTGTGCCGCGGCCTTGACTTCAGCATCCACGGCGGCCTTCATCACGCCGCTGTCAGAGAAGAAGCGGATGAGGCTGGCGGTGAGCGGTTCTTCGATCTCGGGATCGGGAGCCGGCTGCGTGGTGCTGGCCATCTTCATCTCGCCGGTGCCTTGCGCATCGAGGACCAGCGCGGTGAGCTTGCGGGCCAGGTCGAGCGGGAAGCTCTCGGCGACGAAGACCAGCTTGCCGCGTGTTGTGATCACCACTGGGCCTTCGCTGGTGGAGTAGACTTGCTCGCCAGGTAAAGCCGTTGGAGCGGACTTCGCCGCGTCAGAAGATTCATCTGGAGTTGATGCTGGGGGCGGGAAGACTTTGAATCCGGAAGAGTGGCTGGCTTGGGCTGCGTTCGGGGAGCCCGATTCGAGCTGGACGCTGGAGTATTTGCGGCCCAGCTCATCCGCGTATAGCTTGGCGAAGGCCCGCGCGGAGGCGGCGTTCCTCCACGCCGAAAGATAAAAGATGGCGATGGAATCTGTCTTGGCTTTGTCGGCGGGAGTCTTGGCGCTGAGCCGCTGGCCGGCCCAGTAGAGGCCGCCGTTCCAGGCCGGGGTCAGATCGCGGGCGGCCTGTTCGCCGCCTAAGATCTCGGTGAGAATGCGCACGTCCAGCTGTCCCATCTGGCCGATGTCGTAAGGCTTGTAGAGCAAATCCACCAGCGGATGAATGTTGGGCAGCAAGGGCACGGCCGGCGTGTGCCGCGCTTCGTACTCGCGCGGGTTGAGGATCTCCCAGCTCGAAGTGGGCGGGTGATCCAGAGTTCCGGTAAAGGCCGCCGTCTGGCCCTGGTCCATCCACACATCCTGCTCGAAGCTGAGGCCCTCGCGATAAGGGAAGAGCATCGACTCGGAGAGCAGCAGCGGCGCGCGCGCCAGGATGGGCGAGTCCTGCGAGGCCGACATCTGCTGATTGATGTAGTCCATCATCTCCGGGTCTTTCACCAGGCTCTTGTGCATTGGCTTTAGGATGTAGTCCATCATCACGGCGGTGGCCTGGCCCTCGACGACGGCCTGGCGGGCCGTGTCAATCTCGTCTTTGGCCAGGTGGTCGGTGTCGCCCGCTGAGTTGAGCGAAACGTCATCGGGAGTCTGGTCGCTCCACTTTTCCAGGTCGGTGTGCTGGTCCTGCAGCGCGTGCGTCAGCTCGTGGGCCAGCACCGGCTTCTGTTCATCAATGCCCACCCAGTCGAGCATATAGACGGTCTTGGTCTTGAAGTCGTAGTAGGCTTCGATCTGCTCTTTGAGAAGCGCCAGCAGAAAGGGCTTGAGGGCGAAATCGCGGTCCAGCAGGCCGAATTTCTTGAGCACGATTTCGCTTTGCTGCATGCGCCGGGCGCTCTCGTCCTCGTCAAACTTCTCTTTCAGATAGCTTTCGACGATGGCGCGGGAGGTGATCTGGCGCTTGACCTGGCTCTTGATGGGCAGGCCGGTCTCGTCGGAAGAGAATTTGATCAGTACATCGACAAGCGAAAAGAGCTGGCTCGCCTGTTCGGGAGTGATCTTGGTTGGCGCAGGGGATTGCGCCTGCTGCGCGGGCGCCTGTGGCGCGGCTGCGGCGGGCGGCTGCTGACTTGGCGCAATGGATGCCGCAAAACACAACGCCACTGCCAAAGCCCATCCGCGAAACCTTCCGTGCTGCTTGCTCATCGATTCTCCCTATCTTCTTCCAAGGCTATAATCAGGATGCGGCCCGGCGCGAAAAAACCGCTGAAAATCCGCGCCCGAACCGGCAATAACGATCCCCTATGACTGAAACGGCTATCCCCCCAGCCATCAAGGCCACTGAACCCACGGCGACCCAGCTTGCCACGCTGCTGGCCCAAGCCGCCGCGCCGCCACAGCTTCTAGCCTATCGCGGTGCGCTGACCCCTCTTAGGTTGGACGCGGCGGAGAAGGAAATAGCGGCGCTGCTCACCGGAGTCGCGGTTCACGACCTGGGCTGGCTGCGGCGCGTCGCCGTGCGCGGTGAGGACCGCTTCCGCTGGCTGAGCGGCATGGTCACCAACACGGTCAACGATCTGGCGGCGAACGCCGGCGCATGGAACCTGGTGCTCAACGCGCAGGGGCGCATCCAGGGCGACCTGCACGTGGCTCGCGAGGGCGACGCGCTCTACCTGATGATCGCCGCCGATCAGTACGACCGGCTGCTGGCTCACCTGGAGCGCTTCATCATCATGGACGATGTGGAACTTGTGCCGCTGAGTGTGGACGCAAATGGCGAGTTGAGCGGCGAGACAGCGCTGGGGCTTGCCGGTCCGTTGGCCGCCGATCTTTTGATGCGGCTGGGTCTGCCCGGGCCGCAGGAGCCGCTGACCAGCGCCCGCGCCGCCTGGAACGGCCAGGATTTGCGCGTCGTACGGGCCTACGGCGTGCTCACGCCGTACTACGAGTTGTGGGCGCGTGCGGCCCTGATTCCAACGCTCTGGCAGGCACTGGTTGAAGCGGGCGCTCGTCCGGTGGGAACGGCCTCGCTGGAGGCCTTTCGCATCGCCGAGGGGATTCCCGCCTACGGCATCGACATGGTCGAGCGCGATCTGCCGCAGGAGACCTCGCAGATGCGGATGCTCAGCTTTAACAAGGGCTGCTACCTGGGCCAGGAGATCGTGGAGCGCATCCGCTCGCGCGGCAGCGTTCACCGGCATCTGCGTTCGCTGGAGCTCTTTGGAGCAGTACCCGCCGCCGGCGCTGCGCTAACATTGGAGGGCGGGGCGGTTGCCGGGCAGATCACCAGCGCGGCGGAATTGCCATTGCCCACCGGCAGCCGCGTCTTCGCCCTGGGCATGATGCGCGGCGAAGCCGAACTTTCACCCCAGCGACGAGGATCTGTCGCCGGGGGCCCCGAAGCGGGCAAACAATTATTCACCTACACGGCCGGAACGGCCACAGGTACGGCCCGCACTTTGGCCGCGCCGCCCGAGTTGGAAACGAGTTAACGGAGTTTATTCGTCAGCAAGACAGATAGGAAAGCAGAAAACCATGAGCGATAAGCCGAAGTTTGAAGTCATTGACCGTCGCAAGATGAAGGCGGAAGAAGAGCAGGAGAACCAGCTGCCGTCCGCGTCTCCGGTGGAAGCAGCATCGGTGGAAGCGGCATCGCCGCCTGAGAAGGGCGGAGGTCCGCGGCTGGTAGTCAACGAGCCCAAGCCTGAAGCCGCACCGGAAGGCGAAATGCCTCCCGCGCCCACTGCCCGGGAGAGCCGCGAACAGAAGACGGCCTACGACGCCTCCGCGCAGCGGCTGGAAGAGATGGTGCGGGCGCAGAACCCTGCCGTAGGCCCGCAGCCGCCGGTCACCTTTGAGCATCTTGTCCAGCAGTTTTACGTCTCCGCGATGATCCAGATGGGCGCGGGCACACAAGAGGGCCAGCGTCCCAGAGTGGACATTCTGGGTGCGCGGACAACCATTGATCTGCTGGGCGTGCTGGCGGAGAAGACCCGCGGCAACCTGACCGAGGCCGAAAACAACACCCTGCAGACGGTGCTCTTTGAAGTGCGGATGGCCTTCCTGGAGCTGACCAGTATGATCTCCTTGCAGGCCATGCAACCGCCGCAGCCTCCGCCGCCGGGCAAGCGGTAAAGACAGGGATAGGGACCAGGGATAACCGTTGCCTATGGATGGACTGCTCACATTTCTCGGCACGGGAACCTCGATGGGGGTTCCCACGCTGGGCTGCGGCTGCACTGTCTGCACCTCGGCCGACCCGCGCGACCGGCGGCTGCGGCCCTCGGTTCTCCTGCGCTGGCGCGTGCAGGCGGGCGGGTGTGAGCGTGTCGCGGTCATCGACACCGGCCCGGACTTCCGCGAGCAGGCTTTGCGCAACGGCCTCACCCGCGTGGACGCGGTCTTTTACACCCACTCCCACGCCGACCACATCCTGGGCATGGACGATCTTCGCCCGCTCAGCTTCACCGCCGTTCGCGAAGGTGCGCCCATTCCGCTCTACGCCACGCCGGAGACCACCGTGGTGTTGGAGCGCATCTTCGAGTACACCTTTTCGCCGCAAGCCACTTATCCCACCCGCGCCCGTGTCGAACTGCATCCGCTGGCCGAGCGGACTTCAGTTTACGGCGTCGACTTCCTGCGCGTACCGCTGCTGCATGGCGAGATGGAGATTGCCGGCTTTCGCTTTGGCCGCGCCGCCTATCTGACCGACGTGAGCGTCATCCCCGAATCGAGCTTCGCGCTGCTCGAAGGGCTGGACCTCCTGGTCGTCTCCGCGCTGCGTCACAAGCCGCACCCCAGCCACGCCACCGTCGAGCAGGCAGTCGGCTGGGCCAGGCGCATCGGCGCGCGCCAGACCTGGCTCACCCACATTGCCCACGAACTGGGCCATGAACAAACCAACCACTCACTGCCCGACGGCATCCGGCTGGCCTACGACGGCCTCAGCCTGCCCGTGAATCTGGGGACTGTGAATTGATGACCACAGAGAATGTGATTTCTGTCTTTCATTCCGTTGCGGAGATTCCGGCGGGCTTTGGCCCCAGCGTCGCCTCCATCGGTAACTTCGACGGCGTGCATCTGGGCCATCAGCAGATTCTCTCGGCGGTGGTGCGAGAAGCGCGTGAGCAAGGCGCGCGAGCCGTGGCCATCACCTTCGATCCGCACCCGGAGCAGTTTCTGCGCCCCGCCCAGGCGCCGCGGCTGCTTACGCCGATAGACGAGCGTCTGCGCCTGCTGTCCCTCACCGGCATTGACGCGGTGGTGGTGTTGGACTTTGATGAGGCGCTGGCCTCGCTTGCGGCTCGGGAGTTTGTACACGGTATCCTGGTGGACGCTTTGGGCCTTCGCAGCCTCCATGAGGGCGGAAACTTCCGCTTCGGCCATCACGCCGAGGCCGGCGTGGCCGAACTGAAGCAACTTGGCGCGGAGTTTGGCTTTGCCGTCCACGTGCATCCTCCAGTGCGGGCGCGCGGCCTGGAGGTCTCCAGCTCGGCGATCCGGGATTTCGTGGCTGCCGGCGACATGACCCGCGCGCGCTGGATGCTGGGACGGCCCTTCGAGGTGCGCTCCACGCAGGCGCGCGGACGCGGCATCGGCACACGGCTGCTGGTGCCCACGGTGAACCTGGCAGCTTACGACGGCCTGCTTCCTGCCTTCGGGGTCTACGTCACGCGGCTCACGGTGGCTGGGCTCACATTCCAGGCGGTGACCAATGTCGGCAACCGTCCCACCTTCGGCGCGGCCTCCTTTGCCGTCGAGTCGCACATCCTGGACTTTGAGCCCGTTGAACTGGACGATCGAACGCCGATTGTCCTGGAGTTCCTGCTGCGCCTGCGCGGCGAAATCGATTGGCCATCGCCGGAGGCGCTCAAGGCGCAGATATTCAAAGATATAACCAAGGCGAAGCGCTACTTCCGGCTGGCAGAAACTACCGCTAACTCACTAACTCGCGGTCCCGCGAAGCGGGGCTAACTTGCTAATTGTTGACCCATTCCATCTTAACTTCTGACGAAAAGATAAAGAATCTACTCACCTCGCCGCTAACTGTCGCAGAACATACTGTAGAATCCCGCCATGCTCAAAGTACTCGATCTCCTGCGGCGTGTCGATGCGGACTTTGGCGGCAAACTCCTTCACTCCACCATCGGCTGCCATGGCCCTAACTCTGAGCGAGTTGCCGTTGGCGAATTTGGCTGTAAGCAGCGTTTTCAGGCCAGGAAAGTCGTAGACCTCTTCGCCGCTCAGGCCCAATGAATCCGCGCTCTGGCCAGCCTCGAATTGCAACGGCAGTATCCCCATCCCCACCAGATTCGAGCGGTGAATGCGCTCGAAGCTCTCGGCGATCACCGCTCTAACTCCCAGCAGCTTCGGTCCCTTGGCCGCCCAATCGCGCGAGCTTCCGGAGCCGTACTCTTTCCCTGCCAGAATAATCAGCGGCACACCGCGCTCGGCGTATACAACGCTGGCATCGAAAATCGAAAGCGGCTCGCCTTCGGGCAGCAAGCGCGTAACCCCGCCCTCGGTGCCCGGAGCCAGCTTGTTGCGCAGGCGCACGTTGGCGAAGGTGCCTCGAACCATCACTTCATGATTGCCACGCCGCGAGCCGTAGCTATTAAACTCCGCCGGCTTCACGCCATGCTCGGAGAGATACCTGCCCGCTGGTCCGCTAGCCTTAATGCTGCCGGCAGGCGAGATATGATCGGTAGTTACCGAGTCGCCCAGCACGGCTAGCACGCGTGCGCCCAGTATCTCGGTAACCGGCGCGGGTGTCCTGGTAATTCCATCAAAGTAGGGAGCCTTGCGAATATAGGTCGAATCCGGTTCCCACTGATAGACTTCGCCGGTGGGAAACTTGAGTCCCTGCCAGTTAGTGTCGCCCAGGCTCACCGTCGCGTACTCGCGGCGGAAGCCCTCGCTGGAGACTCCCTTTTCAATCGCCTCGGTCACCTCCGCTTGCGTGGGCCAGATGTCTTTGAGATAGACCGGCTTGCCAGCTTCGTCCTGGCCCAGCGAATCCGTCTCGAAGTTATGACTGATCTTGCCTGCCAAAGCATAGGCCACCACCAGCGGCGGACTCATCAGATAGTTAGCCCGCACATCCACATTGACGCGCCCCTCGAAGTTGCGGTTGCCGCTCAGCACGCTCACCGCAACCAGCCCATGCTCGTCGATGCTCTTGGAAACATCTGTCGGCAGCGGCCCGGAGTTGCCGATGCAGGTGGTGCAACCGTAACCCACCACGTTGAAGCGCAGCTTTTCAAGATAAGGCAGCAAGCCGGCCTTGGCGTAGTAATCCGTAACCACTCGCGAACCCGGCGCTAGCGAAGTCTTCACCCACGGCGGCACGGTAAGTCCCTTTTCGACAGCCTTTTTAGCCAGAATCCCCGCCGCCATCATCACCGAAGGGTTCGAGGTGTTCGTGCAACTAGTAATAGCAGCAATCACTACCGAGCCATGATCGAGATACAGGTCTGGATCGACGCCAAAACGACCTTGCACGGTGGTTGCTTGCAGCGCCGAACCGGTTACCGCGCCACGCTCCCAGTTAGCCGCCGTGCGCGTGCCCAGAGGCTTAGAGGTAGGCGAAAGCAGCGCGGGCAGTTGCCCGTCAAAGCTGGCCGCCGCATCCTTCAGCAGCACGCGGTCCTGCGGACGCTTGGGACCTGCGACGCTGGGTTCGACCGTCGCCAGGTCTAACTCCAGGGTCTGCGTGTACTCAGCCTCCGGCGTGTCAGCCGTGTGGAATAATCCCTGTTCCTTGTAGTAACTCTGGACCAGCGCAATCTGCTCCTCGCTGCGGCCCGTCAGACGCAGGTAGCGTAGCGTCTCAACGTCCACGGGAAAGATTCCGCAGGTCGCGCCATACTCGGGAGCCATGTTACTGATCGTGGCGCGGTCGGCCAGCGGCAGCGCGGCCACTCCGGGGCCAAAGAACTCCACAAACTTGCCGACCACGCCCAGCTTGCGCAGCGCCTGAGTTACCGTCAGCACTAAGTCAGTCGCCGTAGCTCCCTCGCGCAGTATGCCGGTGAGGCGGAATCCTACCACCTGCGGAACCAGCATCGAGATAGCCTGCCCCAGCATCGCCGCCTCGGCCTCGATGCCACCCACGCCCCAGCCCAGTACGCCCAGGCCGTTGATCATCGTGGTGTGCGAGTCGGTGCCCACAAGCGTGTCAGGGTAAGCGACCAACTCACCATTGTTTTCCGCCGTGAAAACCACGCGCGCAAGGTATTCCAGATTCACCTGGTGGCAGATGCCCATCCCCGGCGGCACGACGCTGAAGTTATGGAAGGCCGTCTGCCCCCATTTCAAAAATGCGTAGCGCTCGCGGTTTCTTTGGAACTCCAACAAGGTATTGGCCGCAAAAGCGCCCACGGCGCCATACTCGTCCACCTGCACCGAATGGTCGATGACTAACTCGGCCGGGACCAGCGGATTCACCCGCTCCGGATCGCCGCCCAGCGTCCGGATCGCGTCACGCATCGCGGCCAGATCGACCACCGCGGGCACGCCGGTAAAGTCCTGCATCAGCACCCGCGACGGCATAAAAGCAATCTCCCGGCTCGGCTCAGCCTTGGCATCCCAGTTAGCCAGAAACTCAATCTCCGCGGCCGTCACGTTGACGCCGTCCTCGCGGCGCAGAAGGTTCTCCAACAGTATCTTCAGGCTGAAGGGCAGACGGCTCAGGTTGAAGCCGCGCGCCTCCAAAGCCGGCAGTCGATAAATCGAATAACTGCGGTTGCCGGAGACAAGTGTAGCCTTGCTGTCAAAACTATTCATCGGGGAAGGACCTTTCTTCCGCGCACGGGCGGAAACAGTTTCAATTCCGGGTTATTCTGGATCTATCTGCAGCCAATAATGAAATCCGTCCACAATGGCCATCAGCGCCGCCTGGTTCAAGTCGCTGCTGACTCCCGCGGTGGTCCAGGGTTCGTGGCCGTCGGCGTGGAAGCTGACTGTGACGCGAACGTGAGCCGCCGTGTCCTGTGCGGATACATCTATGGCCGTGACGCTGAATCTGCCTAAGTGCATGCGCGCGATGGCCGGGTGCCATTTTTCCAATTCGCGGCGCATGGCTTTGGTAAGCGCATCCACCGGCCCGGCTCCCTCTGCGCGAGTTACAGTAACTCTGGAGTCGCCCAGGCACAATGACATGGATGCCTGAACGTATCTGCCTCCGGTTTCGTCGGATTCGTCGATCACTCTCCAGCTTTTCACGCTAAAGCTATTCTTCAGGGTATTCAGCACTTTCATACAGGCAAGCTTGAAGGAAACTTCACTGGCCGTGAAACCGTCGCCTTCAATCATTGCCTGGTTTGCGTCCATGAATTCCTGAGCTTGTGTGGAGTCAAGAGGAACACCAATCGCCTTCGAGAGCAGAATGATATTGGCCTTTCCCGACTGGCCGTTCACTCCGATGACAGGGATGGCTCCGACTTTGGCGGGATCGCACCACAGATAAGCTCCCGGATTCTTGCGTTCGCTGCTGCCATGCATTCCGGCCCAGGTGCCAAAGGCTCCCGGGCCGACAATCGGAGCGCCGTGCGGCGGCTCAATTCCGAAGGCTTCATAAGCCGAATGCGCCAGACCAGTAAGTCCAGCTAGCGATTTTGGAGTTATAAACTCAGCTTCGCCTCTGAGTTGCATGCTGCCGATGACAGTGGTCAGGTTTACGTTGCCGCAGCGTTCGCCCGTTCCCAGCAGAGTGCCTTGAATCTGAACCGCCCCGGCGAGAATGGCGGCTCGCGTATTGGCAATCCCAAAGCCGCGATCGGTGTGGCCATGAAATCCGAAGTTAGCTCCTGGATAATTCTGCGCCAGGCCGCCAATGACCTGAGAGACTTCTTCCGGATTGGCGCCGCCGGTGGTGTCGCAAACAATAATCCGGCTAACTTGCTGGCGGGCGCACTGCGCAATCATCTGGTGGAAATAATCCATAGTGCGCCGGCTGAAATCGGCGTCGCAATGGTTGCCGTTTTCGCGGCGGCCGCAAGCAGCGTCCATCGCGTGTTCCAGGTCCACGATCACTTCCAGGCCGTTGTCTTGAAGGCATTCAATGGTTTCGTAAGCCATCAGCAGGTTTTCTTCAGGCGTCGTCTCCAGGGACTTCTTCACATCGAGCAGCCTGGATTTGACGACAATAACCGCTACGGGAACGCGCTTCCTGCGGTTGACAATGAATTGCACGTCCGACCATTCCCGCACCTTTGCGCCGCGGCCGCGCGTTCTGCCAAACAACGCAAGTTTCATCGCTCCCGTATCGGCCGAATCAAGGGCGCTGGATAGATCGCTTACAAATTGATTTGCGCCGGCAAAGCCGATTTCGGCATAGCGAAAGCCGAAGGCTGCCATGCGTTCCAGCAGGCTGACGGCATTCGGCACGGAGATGTCGATGTTCGGCTGCTGCATTCCGTCGCGAAGGCTGGTATCGAAGAGTTCGACTTTTCTAGCGTGAATTTCCTTCATCTGTCCATGCGCCCGATTGTGAGAATGTCCTGTTAAGGATTGTTCTGACGGCAGAAATGCGACTTCCCAATCACGCCTCCACCGAGGTTTCCTGGAAGTTCCAGAATAACAGGGAACGTGCGCGGGTTCCCAGGTATTGGAATCGAGCGGGAAGACGGGGCCGGATTTGAGCAGCCTGCCAAGTCCAGCCTCAATCTGCTATCTTCACAGGTTACGACTTTTTTGCCCCAACATCCCCGCCGAGCCGAGGTTCATTGCACTTATGCCTGACCTGTCCCGCCGTCCGCCAGCCTCCGATATTGAAACTCCTGAATCCATGGGATTTTTCCATCCATCGAAGCGCCCTTACCGCTTCACCATTCTGATGTTCATCAGCTTGCTGGTGCTGGGGAGCTATTTCGCCTATGACAGCATCGGCGCCCTCGCGCCTACACTCATCGATGCGTTGCATCTGGACCGCAGCACGATCGGGAATCTCTACACAGCGTACTCCGTGGCCGCCATCATCATCGTGTTCTTCGGGGGCATGCTTTACGACAAGCTGGGTCCCCGCCGGGCCAGCATGCTGTTTTGTTGCCTCGTCCTCCTGGGCGCCACGATCGTGGCCCTCGCTCACTCCACGTGGGAACTCTTCGCCGGACGGTTGATCTTCGGCGCGGGTTCCGAATCCCTGATTGTGGTGCAGAGCGCCATCATCAGCCGCTGGTTCAAGGGCAAAGAGATGGCCCTGGCCTTCGGCATCGCCCTTACCATCAGCCGCGTCGGGACCCTCTTCAGCTTCAATACCGAGGAACTCATCTCCCAATACTACGGCAATTACCGCACGGCTCTCTGGGCGGCGGCGGGCTTCTGCCTGTTCTCCGTGCTGTGCAACCTGGTCTTCTGGGCCATGGATCTCCATGGAGAGAAGGTGCTCAAGCTTCCGAAACCGGACGCCGGCGACAAGATCGTCTTCTCCGATATTGGGAAGTTCAACTCTTCTTTCTGGTTCGTAACCTTGCTCTGCGTGACCTTCTATAGCGCCATCTTCCCCTTCACGGCCCTCGCCACGGATATGTTCCACGACAAGTGGGGCATTCCCCTGGTGAGCTCGAGCACAGGCGGGTTTCTGGCCCAGATCTTCGACAACTTCATTCACATGTTCTCGACTGCGCCGGGGATCACCAGTATCGTGATCTTTGCATCCATGGTCTTCGCACCCTTCGCCGGCGACCTGGTGGACCGCATCGGAAAGCGGGCCACGCTGATGGTAGCAGGCTCCCTTATGCTGATTCCTGCCCACCTTATCATGGGCGTTACCCACTGGAATCCCATCCCCAGCATGGTCGTGCTCGGCGCCGCCTTTGTACTGGTGCCGGCGGCGATGTGGCCTTCGGTTCCCCTGGTGGTGGAGGAGAAACGCGTGGGCACGGCCTTCGGTCTGATGACGGCCATCCAGAATTTGGGCCTCGGCCTGTTTCCCTTCCTGAATGGCAAGCTGCGCGACGTCACCGGAACGTATACTGCGACCCAGGTAATGTTCGCGGGTCTCGGCGTGGTGGGGCTGATCTTCGCCCTGCTATTACTGCGGTCGGATAGGCAACATGGCAATACACTGGAGCGAGGAAAAATACAAGAGAAGGACCTGCCCCGAATCGAAGAGGGCTTTGAACAACACTAGGCGGAGGAGATTCCCCTGGCTATGAGTATCGTGACAATCCCCACCGCCGCTGAAATGGAACGATGGCCCTATGCTGTGCGCGCACTGCTGGGTTGCGGCGCGGCTTTGCTGGCCGCGCTGCTGACCTATTCGATCATGCCGTTGCGCGAGTTTCCCATGCTGCTGGCCTTTCCCGCTGGCCTTCTGAGCGCCTGGTTCCTGGGAATGTGGGGCGGCGTGCTCTGCGCCGTGACCGAAGCCATTCTGATCGACCTGTATCTGGCCAGGACAGCGGCGGTATTTCCCGGCGGAAACCTAAAAGAAGGCGTGCGGCTGACGTTATTTCTCTTGATTCTGATTGTTTTCAGCTGGGGAATGCGGCGGCTTGCGAAACAGCGTACTCAACTGCGAACCCAGGAGCAGCAACAGCGGCTAATGCTGGCTCAGGCTGAAGGCCAGTTGGCAGAGGAGCACACCCGCATCAGCGAGGAGTTGCAGCAGCGCGACGAGCTTCTCAAGATCGCGCTTGAGGTTAACGGCATGGGGCTGTGGGTGTGGGATTTGCTGGAAGGCACGGCCTACCGCTCCGACCAGATGTACCGGATCGCCGGCCGTGAAGCCGGCTCCATCGATCCGCGTCCCGAGGCGTGGTTGCAATTGGTTCACCCGGAGGACGAGGAGAGCGTAAGGAACGCCTGGGCGGAGACCCGCGCAACCGGCAAGGATTATCAGATTCAATACCGCGTGCTGTGGCCGGATGGGTCGGTACACTGGCTGGAATCGCAAGGCAAATGCCAGCGCAACAGCGAAGGCCGGGCGACGCGCCTGGTGGGCGTGCTGACCGACGTAACGCACCGCAGGCTGACCGAAGAGGCGATGCTGCGCACGGAAAAGCTGGCCGTCGCAGGAAGGCTGGCGGCCTCGGTGGCGCACGAGATCAACAACCCGCTGGAGGCGGTGGGCAACCTGCTTTACCTGATCTCCCGCGCCGAGTCCGCAGAAGCCGCGCGGTCACAGGCCAGCCAGGCGCTCGACGAACTGATGCGCATCTCGCTGATTACCCAGCAGACCCTGCAGTTTCACCGCCAGCCCGGCACACCGGCCGTCACCCGGCTCTCGGAGGTCGTGGCGGCGGTGCTGGCTCTGTTTCGCGGCAAGTTGCAGAGCGCTGGGATCGCGGCCGAGGTGTTTGCGGAACGGGAGACAGGGGTCGCGTGCATGCCCAGCGAAACGCACCAGATCTTCGCCAACCTGGTCTCGAACTCGATTGACGCCATGCCGCGCAGCGGGCGGCTGTTGGTCCGGCTGCGGCCCTCGCGCGACTGGCGAGACCACCAGACGCAGGGTATGCGGGTGACCTTTTGCGATACCGGCGCAGGCATGAGCCGGGCGACGATGCGGCGCATCTTCGAACCGTTCTTCACCACCAAGACGGAGACCGGAACCGGGCTTGGCTTGTGGGTAGTGGCGCAACTGGTGGAACGCCGCCACGGCGATGTGCGCGCCTGGAGCTGGCAGCGAGCCGCGGGCTGCGGAACGGCAATCTCCGTCTTTCTGCCCTCGGGAGACGCGGCGGTGGCGGACGGACTGGCCGAAAGTTCAGTTGTGCGTCCAGTGGAACCGTGACAAATGGGTGCGTTCGTGTCGGTATGAATTCTTCATACTTGTGCTAGAATTCTCTCCAGGAGCGATGCGATGCCTGCCACTCTCTGCGAAAAACGGACGGTCAGCTTGCCCAGCGAGCAGGGCCGCTTCATTGACCGGTTGGTGGATTCCGGCGCCTACGCCTCGGCCAGTGAGGTCGTCCGAGCCGGTCTACGGGCGCTGGAAGAACGGGACGCCGCAGTGGAGCGCTGGCTGCGCGAGGATGTTGTGGCCGTCTACGATACGCTCCAGGCCGACCCCAGCCGGGCCATTCCCGCTAGCCAGGTCTTTGCCGCCGTTCGCGCCCGCCATCAGGAACGAGAGGCGCGCAAGGCGTGAGCCACACTATCGTCTTCACACCCGAAGCAAAGGACGACCTCCTCGATCTCTACGACTATATAGCGGACCGCAACAGCCCCAAACGCGCGCTTGGATACATCGAGAGAATCGAGAAAACCTGCCAGAGCCTCACCACCTTGCCTGAGCGAGGAACACGCCGCGACGACCTGCGTCCCGGTCTGCGCTTAATGGGATTTGAACGCCGTGTCCTGATAGCCTTTTGCGTGGGCACCGATTCAGTCGCCATTCTCCGTATCCTCTACGGCGGGCGAAGCGTCGAACTCGCATTTTCGCAAAGCGGCAACTAGAGCGGAATCATCAACTGATTCTATTACCGCTGCGGCTTCATGTTATAGACGAAGAGTGCCCGCAGCTCCAGGAACGGCCCGTGGAACTCCGTCGGTAGCGGCGGGTAATTCGAGCCGGTGATTGCACCCCAGGCCGCGCGGTCCAGCGCTGCGTCGCCGGAGCGGCCCTCCAGCACCATGCTGCCCGCCATCAGCCGCCCATTCGGCAGCACTTTGAAGCGGATCACAAGCTGGCCTGACTTACTTTTCGGCGAGTTGACCTCGTCGGGAATCAGCGGATCCCAGGTGCGTTCCGTGATCCGATGCCAGCGCGCCAGCCATTTACTGAAGCCCACGCCCTGCGTATCTGAGAGGATTTCAACCCCTCCGGTGTCCGATTTCGGCTTGGGTTTATCAGTTTCGGCAGATGCAGGGGCAGGATTTGGGGAACCGGCCGGCGCCGATTGCGCTAGAACAGTGAGCGAAGCCAACAGAACGGCAGAAGCAAAGAATACAGCGGGAATGTGCATGAAACCGCCTTTCAAGCAATATCGCTTGCTGGCCATTCTACCGCTGCTCCTCCATGTTGTAGAGGAAGTACGCTCGCAGTTCCAGGTACGGCCCGTGGAAGTCCCTGGGCAACGGCGGGTAGTTCGAACCGGTCAGCGCGCCCCATGCGGCGCGGTCGAGCGCAACGTCGCCGCTGCGGCCCTCCAGCACCAGGCTGCCGTCCATCAGCCGCCCGCTGGGCAGAACTTTGAAGCGGATCGCCACCATGCCGGATTTGCTGATCGGCGGGTTGACCTCGTCGGGAATCAACGGATCCCAGGTTCGCTCCGTCTCCCGGTGCCAGCGCTGTAGCCAGCTGTTGAAGTCCACGCCCTGCGTGTCCGAGAGCACGTCGAGGCCCGAGCCTGCGCCGGGATGCATTCTTAGGCCGCCTTCGGAGGGAAGATTGCCCGCGCCCATGCCCGGGTTCCGCGATGCGCCCTTTATCGCCTCGCGCAACGCGTCGGCGGGGTTCTGCGAGTTCATCGCAAAATTGGGACGCGCCGGCACGGCCGCCGGGCGAGGCGCCTCCACCTGCGATTGCTGACTGGGAGGTATAGGCGGCGGCGGGGGAGCCGGCTCTGCCGCTTGCGGCGCGGGCTCCGGGGCGGGCGGCGGCGGAGCTGCCTTGTTCAACTCCTCCAGCGTCTTCTTGTCGATCTGGGGATGCGGCGCCGGAGCCGGCTTGATCTCAACCTTGGGTTGCCATTTCGGCGTATCCATGTAGGTAAATTCTTGATGCTCCTGGATCGCATGGCTGGAATCGACCACCACCGGCGTCTTGAAGACGTACGTGGGAAGCAACAGGATCGCTGCAAAGAGAGCCGCATGGACGAGGATGGCGATCCATACGCCCTCGCGGAAGCGCGACCAGCGCCGCTCATCCTCCATGTCGCTGATCAGTTGCAGCAACTCGTGGGTGTCATAGTCCACCCAGCGCGAACCGCGCACCACCGGCGACGCGGGCTCAGCGCCCAAAACCGGAGCGCCCGCAGCGGGAGTGGTTTCTGCCAGCCCGTTGGCCTCGTTCACGTCGATGGGCGATTCGTCGGTGAGCATTCGTTCCAAAGAAGCCGGCCGCAGCGCACTCGCGCTCAGCCGCTCCGTTTTGAGTCCTTTCCTTCTATTCTCTCATCCCGGAAAAAATCCTGCCCATCGCCGCGGCCCGTATGATAGTAAGACGGATGATCCGGCGGAAGGGAACCCGGTTTGAAAGCAGTATTTACCCGATGGATGGCCCGGTGGAAGCTGGTGGCCGTGTTTCTAGCCAAGTTTGGCATTTGGGGCGTGGGAGCGGCCGCACTGCTAGACTCGTCCACTATTCCCATTCCCATGGATGCGCTTCTGGCCGTCTACGTATGGAACGACAAAAGCCACTTCTGGCTCTATTGCCTGCTGGCCGCGACGGGCTCGGCCATTGGCGGCCTGTTGCCCTACGGACTGGGCAGGGCCGGCGGCGAACTCTTTCTGCTCAAGCGCGTCAACCGTAAACGCTACGAGCGGATGCGCGCCCGCTTCGAGCGCCAGGAGTTCCTGGCCATGATGATTCCCTCCATGCTGCCACCGCCCACGCCCTGGAAGGCCTGCGTCTTTGCCGCCGGCGTCTTCGAGATGCGCGTTGTCCCGTTTATGCTGTCGGTCTTTTGCGGCAGGATGGTCCGCTGGCTGGTGCTCTCGCTGCTGGTGCTCAAGCTGGGTCCGGGCGCGGTGGAGCTTGTCGAACACCACAGGCTGGTTCTCGTAGCCATTGTCGGCGGGCTGGCGGTGACTGGCTTTGCCTGGTGGTGGCTGCGCAAGAAGCGCGCCGGGAAACTGGAAGTGTGACACGTATTCCGGCTGGTTGACGCGGCGCGCATGGCTTCCAAATCCAAAGCGATTCCAATTACAATCCCTGTCGCGGGTAAATCAAGCCGCCAAGCCCGGCGAAACCCCGGAAGGAGCAGATTCATGGAAGTTCATCCGCCTCATAAGCCCATTCACTCGATCAAGGAATTCATGATTCACCTGTTGGCCATCACCATCGGCCTGCTGATCGCGCTGGGCCTGGAATCTTCGGTCGAATGGCTGCATCACCGCCATCTGGCACGCGATGCAAGGGAGAATATCTTCCAAGAGATGCGCTCCAATCAGCAGGATGCAGTGAGGCAAATGAATGCGCTGCCTGCGGAAGAGAAACGCCTGGATGAGATTCTCAGCATGGTAGATGATGCGCAGCATGGCCGTCCTCAAAAGCCCATTGGGGGTTTCACGTGGACAAGCGTTCTTCTCCGCGACTCCGCGTGGGATGCCGCATCGTCTACCGGAGCAATCACCTTCATGGATTACGGCGAGGTGAAGGGATACTCTAAGCTCTATGCTGTGCAGAAACTGTTGAGTTCATTCCAGGAGCGCTATTTTGCGGAGCGGCACGAAATGAATGTCTTCTTAGATCGTATGCAAAGAGAGGGCAAGCTCTCCGACGCCGAATTCGCGAGCGGGAAGCGGGCCATCCTTTCTGCGAGAATGACGGCCCTGGAACTCAATGAATTGGATAGCGTATTAAACGACAACTATTCAAAGGCTCTATCGCAAGAAAAATGAAGATCACGGGTGCCCCAGGTATCGATTCTGAGACCTGGGAATGAAAACGAGGACACTACTTCCCCGCCAGCGCCACCTGTGTCCGTGCCGCGTTCATCCGCCGCACCAGCACCGGAAGCCCAAACGCCAGCCCGGCCACGAGCGCCGTCGAAATCAGGTCGTTGCGATAGAACGGCAAACCGGCGGTGAAACACGCGACCAACCCGCTCAGCGTGTGCGGATACGGATAGGCAAAGCCGCTCAGCCATGTCGCATAATTCGAAACCAGGAAAAACGAGGTCGGCCCCAGCAGCGCGCCCGCGCCTACGCGTACAACCGTCGTCCGGCTCCGCAGCAAAATCTGTCCCAGCGCCATGGCCATCACGTACCAGCCCCAGGTGGGCAGATAGCTCTGCCAGACGAAGGCGTAGTGGTAACTGTACACCGTGAGGAAGTAGTCGGTAGCCACCAGCGCTGCCAGCGGAACCAGCATCTCCCGCCACGAACGCCGCGCGCCAAAGTACAGCAGTGCGCCGCCCACGGCGGTAAAGTTCATCCACCCGGCATGGGGTAGCAAACGGCTCAACACGGCAACCAGCAGCAAAAGATAAGCAGGCATGAACACCTCAGTTTTCAGGATTCCGGAATCCACCCACGGGAAACAAGACGCTCCGGGCGGAACAACGGCGTTCTTTCATTCTGCGGGTCGCGCGCCGCCGGGTCAACCGAAAAGATTCATCTGATGAACATTTCTTTCATTTGAAGCAGCTCGGCTTGCCGCTGTGAGTTTCGTCCGCAATGAACGAGCCGCGTCATAATTCACCCCGGAGGGGTGGTGGATAATAGCCCCGGGTGGAGCGCAGCGCAACCCGGGGAATGCTCGCCATCAATGGATTGCGCCCCGTAGGGGCGCTGCGAAATGCTTTTCACAGGAGCCCTGGCGCACCGCCGGAATCCGCATCATCAGACGCTCGCGGACAATCGAGCCAGAACGATCGGCTGATAGAAACCGCTCTCAGCCGGCATCAGCCAACGGACATCGGCGAAGCCGGCGTCCGTCAGGACGGAGGAGAGTTCGCCGCGCAGCAGACAGCGATACTCGGAAACAAAATGATGCGCCTTCCATCCCCGGCCGGAGTGCGTCGTGATGTAAAGATGAACCACATATCGGTCGTCCTCAATCCAGTCCCATATCTGATGAATGATTCGCCGGCTCGCTTGATTCCCGTAGAACGCGGGCGGCTGGGCCACGGGCTTCTCCCGGATGATCTGGTCGTAATCGCGGATGCTGGCGATGAATATCCCACCTGGCTTGAGCTTCGACGCCATCGACCTCACGGCCTGCCGGAGTTGAACGGCGCTCAGATGCGGCAGCGCATTGTCCATTGCCGCAACCACGTCAAAGCCGCTCTCCGGAACTTCACGAAGCGATGTCATGTCCGAAACGTGAAACGAAATCTTCAGTGACCTGCGTTCTGCTTCTCGTTGCGCGCGGTTCACCGCCTTGCGGCTTAAATCCGAAGCCACAACATGGTGGCCCATCGCGGCAAATCCTATCGACTGCGTTCCGATTCCACAGGCGCAATCCAGGATTTTCAGCGGATGCGCGGAGAGTTCCGACTCCAGCAATGCTTCCAGAACCTTGGCCTGGCGCTCAATCGTGCGCTCCCAATCTTCAAAAATGAGATGGTAATCGTCCGCGAGCGCATCGTAAAAGCTGTGGATTCTCTCTGTCATACAAACTCCAGCCCGCCGCCGAGCGCGAATGAATCTGCCATAAAGCCCACGAAGAGATTATTTCTGCTCCCGTCCGTTCATCGCCTCGCCCGCTTCATCGCGGCCGTCCACGATGTAAACCCAGCCGCTCAAGGGCGACCGGTTGGGGCTTCTGCCCGCGCCCAGAAAGGAGTAGCCCCAGCGCAGATCGGTAAACTCGACCGTCGTCCATGTGCGATTGGGCGGCAACTGCGGCGGAGTCATGCCGGGCGCCGCCACTGGCCCCACATCGCGCACCACCGCCCATGTGCCCCAGTCCAGATAAACCTGCCCCAACAGCGTGCGTTTGGCGGCCTCGGTTGCCTCGGTCGCGGACGGCTTGTAGAGCACATCCCGCCGCGGGTCGCTGGTAATCTCCCCGCTCAGGGTGTCGATCTCAGCGGTCTGGTAATACGCCTCGGTCTCCAGAATCGCGTGCCAGCGAAAGGGGTTGATGGGGTAAGGCTCCAGAGCCATGCGCTTCACCGGCGCAGTGGCGATCCCGGAATTTTCGGTTAGCATCCGCGCCCGCCCCTGCTCCGCCCAGCGCCAGCCCCACAGCAAGACCATCCCGGTCAGCGCGAAGATCGCCCATCCCCGCCCGCGAAATTGCTTCTTCCTCGCGCCTATCTCGGAGTCGGCCAGGCCGAAGAGCCACGGCATGATCATTGCCAGAATCAGCAGCACCCACAGCACCGGCTCGGCAATGAAGACAATGCTGCCCGCGTACCAGCGCGGGTTGAAGGGGAAGAAGGGCCGCAGGCCGTAGTTGTTCGTCCAGTCCAGCAGCAGGTGGCTCAGTGCGGAGAGCAGAGCCGTCAGGTAAAGCCAGCCGCAATGGAGTGGTGGTGCTTTTGCGTTTTGATTGATGGCGCTGGCCTTGCGAGAAGGCCGCGTCCGCCGCCAATGATCGTAGAGCCACACCACGCTCACCGCTGCCGCCGCCACCACCGGCACGGCGATGAACGTATGGGTGATTCCGCGATGGTGCTTCAGCTCCTCGACCGGGCCGGCATAGGACCACAGAATGTCGATGTCGGCGGCCTCGGCGGCCAGCACGGCAGCCAGCGTGGCGTAGGCCGTCTTGCGGTTCAGCCCCGCCCGGCCGATGCAGGCTCCGGTCAGAAAGTGGGTGATAGGTTCCATAGCGCTCTGCCAACCATACTATCCTGCCCCGCGGCCTCCTATAATTCACCACATGGGCGAACGAAACAACCCAGACTCCCATCCGGCCCGGCAAGCCGCCGAGTTGCGCGCCGAACTGCGCCGCCATGAGCACCTCTACTACGTTCTCGACGCGCCGGAGATCAGCGACGCCGCCTACGACGCGCTGATGAACGAGCTGAAGCAACTCGAGGCCGCGCACCCCGAGCTGCTTACGCTGGACTCGCCTACCCAGCGCGTCGGCGGCAAGCCCGCCGAGGGCTTCAGAAAAGTGGCGCACTCGCGCCCCATGCTCTCGCTGGACAACTGTTACTCGGCCGAGGAACTGGCCGCATGGGATGCACGCTGCCGCGAGCTGGCCGGCCCGTTGCCGGTCGAGTATGTGGCCGAGTACAAGTTTGACGGCCTGAGTGTTGCTCTGCGCTATGAGCCGGCAGACGGCGGCGGCTCGCGTCTGACGACCGGAATCACCCGTGGCGACGGCCAGACCGGCGAAGACGTTACCTCCAACATCCGCACGATCCGCAGTGTGCCACTGATGATTTCACCCGAGACACTGACCGCAGTGGGTCTGCCGTCCAGCTTTGAGGTGCGCGGCGAAGTCATCATGCCCAAACGCGCCTTCGAGAAGATGAACGAAGAGCGTGAGCAGCAGGGACTTGCGCCTGCTGTAAATCCGCGCAACGCCGCTGCCGGGACGCTACGCACCATGGAGCCGAGCATAGTCGCCAATCGACGGCTGGACTTTTACGCCTACTTTCTGCTGATTGATGGCGACTACTGGCTTCAAAGACAGGGTGTTACACTCCATAGACTTCAGAGGCTTCAATTCAGGGTTTTCTATACGCATCATCTACGTACTCTACCCGCTCTAATAAATTCCCCTGCGCAATTGGAGATGTTAACAACAGTTCCTCAGATGATGAACTTCATCAACAACACAGAAGCCCAACGTGACAAGCTACCTTATGAGATTGATGGAGTCGTGCTCAAAGTTGATTCACCGATCACTCAGCAGCGGCTTGGATACACCGGGAGGGCGCCGCGCTGGGCCATCGCCTACAAATTCACCGCAAAATCAGGCATCACGCAGGTCAACGCCATCACCGTGCAGGTGGGCCGCACCGGCAAGCTGACCCCGGTGGCCGAACTGACGCCGGTCTTCATCGGCGGCACCACCGTCAGCCGCGCCACGCTGCACAACGCCGACTTCATCGAGCGGCTCGGCCTGAAGCTGGGCGATACGGTCAAAGTCGAGCGCGGCGGCGATGTGATTCCCAAAGTTGTCGAAGTGATCGAAGATAATGAGCACGCTCGCGGCGTCTTCGACTTTGTCTTTCCCACTGTTTGCCCGGAGTGCAGAAGCAACGTCGTCCGCGCCGAGGGCGAGGTGGACTTTCGCTGCGTCAATGCCGACTGCCCCGCCAAGCTGCGCGAGAGCTTGCTGCACTTCGCCTCGCGCGGAGTGATGAACATTGAGGGCCTGGGCGAGGCAGTGGTGCAGCAGTTGCTCGATCGCAACATGGTGCGCAGCGTCGCCGACCTTTACTCCCTCACCGCGGAGCAGTTGACCGGCCTCGATCGCTTTGCGGAGAAGTCCGCGCGCGCGCTTCTCGATGAAATTGAACGCTCCAAAAAAGCCGGGCTGGCTCGCGTGCTGATGGGCCTGGGCATTCGCTTCGTCGGCGAGCGAACTGCGGAGCTGCTGGCTGAGGAGTTCGGCTCCATCGAAGCGCTCAGAGCCGCCAGCGCCGAAGAATTGGAGCGCGTCGAAGAGGTTGGTCCGCGCATCTCACAGGCGATCCGCGAGTTTTTTGCGCAGCCGGCAAACCAGGCCCTCATTGAAACTCTGCTCGCCGACGGGGTGGAGATGACGGCGGAGAAAAAGCAGCGCTCAACACAGTTGGCGGGGATGACGTTCGTGCTCACCGGCACACTGCCCACGCTCACCCGCGACGAGGCCAAGGCCAGGATCGAGGCTGCCGGCGGCAGGACCGCAGGCTCAGTGAGTAAGAAGACCAGCTACGTGGTGGCCGGCGAAGAGGCCGGCTCCAAGCTCGAAAAGGCGCGCGAACTCAAGCTTCCGGTGCTGGATGAGGCTGGCTTGCTGGCGCTGCTTGCAGGCACACCGGCAACGCTGTAATCTCCTCATCTCCGCGCGTATACAGGGTTCCGGAGTTGCGCACAAGAAACCTGGTGGTGTGCATCAGTGGAGAAATGGCTAGTAGAATCAGCAATATGTCCAGCCACATGGGGCAACCTCACTTTCTTCCTGCGAAGTGAGCGAGGAGGCAAGCGCGCCAGGCTAGCAACACTTACATCGCAGACAGAAATTACAACAATTACATTACTAACACTGCTTACAGTGAACTGAAGCGGCGGCCGGCCTGCGTCGGCGCGACCGGTGCGGGCGCGGCCATAGGCCCCGCGGAAGCAGTCGGCTTCGGCATGGCGATCAGCCGTGCGGAAGACTCGACTTCCTCGTAGGCCGCGTTCGAGGTCAGGCTGGTGTCAGCGCCCATCGACTGTTCCATGAATTCGTCATCGACATCGATTTGCGCTGCCTGCGGCACACGCGTCGTCAAGGCCCGGGCCATGAAGTCGTCCACCAGCTTGTGCACGCAGGTTTGCCCGCACAGATGCTTAAATCCCGGGCGCAGCCGGTTGCGCGAGTTCCACCCGCTCACCCGCAGCTCTTCTCCCTGGTCGTAGGCCACAAACCAGTGGTTCGTCTGCATCTTCTCAGTTCCGCAGAGGTCGCACGATATTGCCTGTCGGATCACCGCATCTCCCCCTGTCCGCACAGCCTTTTCGCGGCCGGGCCGATTCCCGTCTTCCCCTTTATCCCATTGCGCCAGACAACCTCGAAGAGCCACTAGCCCTCGAACTGCCGCAAGCCGCGCCGACGAACCCCATGGAGTATTTGGGGGACGTCTACCTCTATTTCATCGCGCAATCGACGAAATCAGTGAGATGTGACCAGAAAGAATCCAGGAGTGAAGCAATTGCGGACAGCAGGAAACAGAACTGTCCTGAAACGGAACTCATAGTGGGCTTCGATAAAAATATCGGTAGAAATAATCCTGATGAACGGCTGCACAGGCTGTGGTAAAGGTCAGTCCGGAGGGAGCGGGGTTTCGACCTCACGTCACGCTCCGCGCCGCCCGCGCGTCTATACTTGAGCAAGATGCTGCCGAATCTTCATCTCGGGTTCTTTACCATTCATACCTTCGGGCTGATGATGTGGCTGGCCGCCGTGGCCGCCGCGTTTGTCATGGACCGCAGCTTCCGCCGCGCCCGCGTCACAGTGAAGGATCAAGGGGCCGATGCGATGACCATGGTGGCCGTTGCCCTGGTGGCCGGCATCATCGGCGCCAAGCTGTGGCACATCCTCGACACGCCCCTGGAGTTTCGCTATATGGGCTGGAGCGTGCTCTGGGATACGGCCGGCTTCGCCTGGTTCGGCGGGCTGGCCTTCGGCATCTGCGCCTTGCTGATTCAGGGCTGGCTGGCGAAGATCGGCGCTCTGCGCACTCTCGACCTGGCCGCTCCGGCCGCCGCTATCGGCTACGGCATCGGCCGCATCGGCTGCTTCCTCTCCGGCGACGGCTGCTACGGCATCGCAATCCAGCCGGTCCATCTCCTCTCCTTTACCTTCACGCCCTGGGGCATGGCCTTCCCCCACGGCATCGAGCCGGTCTTTGTCCCCGTCTATCCCACTCCTCTCTACGAGCTGGCCGCCGGGCTGCTCATCGGCGCATGGCTGTGGTGGAGAGCCGGCAAGCCGCAACCCACCGGCGCCATCGTCGGCCAGTACCTGCTGCTCACCGGAACAGCCCGCTTCCTGGTTGAATTTGTCCGCCGCAACCCTAAAGTGCTGTCCGCGCTCCTTCAACAGGTGTGCGCGCTCCTTAAATGGTTGACTAGTGACTCCCACTCCTTTTTTGACGGAATTGCGCGTTCGTTAGATGAATATTTCCACCGCCATCCCATGTGGGACTTATCCAACGCCCAATTGGCCAGCGTTGCCTCGGTCCTCGCGGGCATCCTGCTGATTGCCTGGGCCTCCACCCGCCCTGCGCGCTCTCCGCATCAGGCTTGACAACCTGCCCGCGCGTTATCAGACAAAGGAGCACCTTCGCGGGTACTCGGAATTACAAGCAAAGGGGCTTAAACTGAAGTTGCTCTGGATTCTTCGCGCGCTCACCATGCGCCGAACCTCCTTCATCCTTATCGTGTTGGCTGTGCTCTTCGCGGCCTCATTCGGCGTCCTGTCTGCTCATGCGGCCAGGACGCATAGCCGAGCCTTGTCCGCGGCGGCATCCCGCACTTCTCACAACAAGATGAAGCCCGTTGCACAAAAGGTCAAAGCGCGGTCCAGGAGCCGCAGGGCCGTTATGCGTCTGCGTTCGGCCGTGATGATGCGGCGATACCACACGCGGCCGCCCATCGAGACCGAAGCTGCCGGAAGCGAATCAGTAAATCAGCTGCCCGCCGTCGAAGAGGCTTCTCTGCCAACCACGCGGAGGGCGATGCCGCTGCCACTGCGCGGTTCCTATGAATCGCTGGTCCGGCAGAACGAGAAGACTGAGGACGACGCTCTGGAGCGCATTGAGGACGACGATGATCTGGCCGACCGCATCGCCCGCAAGATGCTAGTGCCGGTTCCGGTCTCAGTGGCGCTCAACATAAACCAGAACCTGCCGCAGAACCGCCGCTACTGCCGGCCCTGGACGGCGAGCTTTCTCTCCGACCTGGCGCGCACCCATGCGGTTGAGTTTCACCACCCCCTTGAAGTCAGCTCGGCGGTGCGCACCGTTGCCTATCAAAAGCAGCTTATGAGGGTGAATGGCAACGCCACGGCGGCCGAGGGCGACGTTGCCAGCCCGCATCTTACCGGCGCGAGCATCGACATTGCCAAGAATGTGCTGAGCCGCAAGGAAGTTGCCTGGATGCGCGCCTGGCTGCTGCCCCTGCAAACCGCCGGCGAAATTGATGTCGAAGAGGAGTTCCGCCAGTCCTGCTTCCACATCACCGTATACAAGAGCTATGCGCCTCCCCAACCCGTTCGCAAGCCGGTGGCGCAGGCTACGGCAAAGCCCTCCAAAACTGGCAACTCCGGACTCTAATTCCGGCTTAATCAGATTTTTATTGCGCCAGGCATACCCTCCAAGGTTACAATCTCGACCAAGACCCCAAGGGTCTAAGCGAGGCGGAATCATGAGCAAGACGGAAGTGATTAAGGAGGAACGCGAGTGAAGATCGCAAGCATCATTCTTTATGTAATAGCCGGCCTACTGGTCCTTACCGCAATCTCCGGCCGATTGGAGCCGGGGCTTGAGAGCGCCGCATGTTGGAGCTGCGTTGCGGCATGCGTGGCCTGTGGTTATTTGCTGCAGGTACTCGCCCAAAAGAAGAAATCCGCCGAGACCGAGAAACCGGCTTCGATGCCGCATGCCGTGGAGTCCAGCTTGGCGCCAGGTGCGGGTTCCGAGGCGGTCCCCGGCCTTTCCCAGTGGCAGCGCGTTTCAAATACCTTCACCGCGCCGTCGAAGACCTTTGAAGACATCAAACGCGGCAACCGCAGCTGGTGGATGCCATTCATCATCTCGATCCTGGCCGGCTACGTCCTGTTCGCGGGCATCACACTCAAGATCGGCTGGGCGCAGGTGGCGGAAAACATGATTCATCTCAATCCATCGTTGGAAGAGAGGCTTGCGCAAGCCCCCGCGGCTCAGCGGGAGGGAACCCTCAAGGGAATGCAATACGGCCCGGAGATCGGCTTTGCAGCCAGTCCGATCCTCGTCCTGATTATCGTTGCGTTGGGTTCGTTTGTTTTGTTGGGCACCATCAACTTTATCTTTGGCGGCAAGGCTACTTTTGGAAGCATCTTTACCGTTTGGATGTATGCGAGTCTGCCGGGAATCATTAAGGCGCTGCTTGGAGCGATCGTGATCTTTGCTGGTATCGCCCCGGAGTCCTTCAACTTGAACAACTTTGCCCCCACTAGCGTGGGAGCCTTTCTAAACCCGCTGGAGACCAATGAGGCGCTCTACAAACTAGCCAGCGCGCTGGACGTTACGACGATCTGGACACTTGTTCTGCTGGGAATTGGCATTGCGGCTGTGGCGAAGGTCAAGCGCAATGCTGGCTACATAGCGGTCTTCGGATGGTGGGCGCTCATCACGTTGATCGGCGTAGGCTGGGCGGCAGCCTTCAGTTGATGCAAGAACAAGGCCTGCAAACGCCAACAGCGCGAACCCGGACAGGATTCGCGCTGTTGGCGTTTTAAGATCCGGCCTGGCGCAACCTATAATTCAGCCATAATGGAGATGCTTGCCGGGGCCGAGACCATCCGCGCACGTCCGTGCCCGGGATTCACGACCTGCCGCGAAGACACGATCCCGAACTTCTCCAACGCAGCCACATCTCGGCGCACCGCACTCACATCCCGGCCCAGCGACTGTGCGAGATCTTTGATGGAAACCGTCTGATTCTTCACCGTCGTGAAGAGATCAAGCCGCGCTGGAGTGAGCAGCCGGACCATCTCCGCCGCGCTCTCGAAGGTGATGCCGCGAGAGGGAGGAACCTTGCGTCCTTCGTCCATGGCTTCTGCGCGCGCCCGCGCCCGCTTGGCCCAGCCCTCAAAACCGTCGGTGTAAATCATAGTCTTCATAGTCTTCATAGTGTTCTCAGCCTTTTCAGTTTGTTAACTTCCGCATAAAACCGGTCTTGAATTTCGCGATATGGCGCGGGGTCAATCATCTTCATGGTTCCGGCGAAGTGGCGATGAGGGTGACCATGGGCAGTATCGTAGCCAAGAACCCTCCCGTTGTCTCTCGAAAATAGATGAAAATTGATGAATGCCAGGTTGTAGCGAACAACATTCCCCTCGGCATCCTCCCACATCTCCTCGCGAATCAACCCGTCTCCAGCGGCACAGCGAACGAGCACAGCTTCATCGGTGACCTTGACGGGTTTCTGGACCGGACGTTGCGCTGCGGTCATGGATAGGAGTATAGCACAGATAGGATAGTGTACATCTCACCTGGAATCGACATGCCACTCACAAACGCCAACAGCGCGAACCCGGACAGGATTCGCGCTGTTGGCGTTTGTGGCTGAAAGCTGATAGCTGACGGCTGAAAGCTGGCGTTACTCCGTCCAGCGCCGCATGATCAGCGAGGCGTTGATGCCGCCGAAACCGAAGGAATTCGACAGGCCGACGTCGAAGCTGTGGGCCATGGCCTTGTTGGGCACATAGTCCAGATGGCACTCCGGATCGACATTTTCCAGGTTGATGGTGGGTGGAAGCATCTGGTTGACCAGCGCCAGCACAGTGATGCCGGCCTCCAGTCCGCCGGCGCCGCCCAGCAGATGCCCGTGCATCGACTTGGTGCCGCTCACCTTGAGCTTGTGGCTCAGCGCGTGTTCGCCGAAGACCGCCTCGATGGCTTGCGATTCATTGCCGTCGCCGGCCGGGGTCGAAGTGGCGTGGGCGTTCACGTAGCCCACCGCCTCCGGCTGGATGCCGGCGTCCTTGAGCGCAGCCCTCATGCTGCGCTGCGCTCCCAGGCCCTCCGGTGCAATGCCGGTGATGTGGTAAGCGTCGGCGCTCATGCCGTAGCCGATGATCTCGGCCAGAATCTTTGCGCCGCGCGCCTTGGCGAACTCCAGTTCCTCGAGAATGAGAATGCCTGCGCCCTCGCCGATCACAAAGCCGTCGCGGTCCCTGTCAAAGGGACGGCTGGCGCGGGTGGGTTCGTCGTTGCGTTGCGAGAGCGCGCGCATCGAGGCGAAGCCGCCCACCGACAAGGCTGTGACCGCTGCCTCCGCGCCGCCGGCGATCATCACATCGGCGTCGCCGTGCAGGATCATGCGCGCCGAGTCGCCGATGGCGTTGGCGCTGGTGGCGCAGGCCGTCGCGGTGGCCGAAATCGGCCCCGTCACGCCATAGCGGATGCTCACCTGGCCGGCAGCCATGTTGACGATGGCCGCGGGAATGAAGAAAGGTGAAATCTTGCGCGGGCCGCCTGCCAGCAGGTTGGAGTGCTCGCGTTCGATGACTTCAAAGCCGCCGATGCCCGAGCCGATAAAGACGCCCACCCGTTCAGCAATCTCCGGGGTGATCTGGAGACCGGATTGAACCATGGCCTCCTGGGTGGCGGCAAGGGCATAGTGGATGAAACGCGCCATCTTGCGCGCCTCTTTTTTGTCCACAAACTCGAGCGGGTCAAAGTTCTTTACCTCGGCGGCGAAGGTGGTCGTGAAGCCAGTGGTATCGAAGCCCGTGATGGGCCCCATGCCGCTGGCGCCGGCCATAAGCTGCTGCCAGACCTGGGGCGCGGTGTTGCCCACACCGCAGAGCAGCCCCAGACCGGTGATGACGACTCGGCGGCTCAAGGGCTAGTTGCCGCCTTTCGCGTTCTTTTCGATGTAGTCGACCGCGTCCTTGACGGTCTTGATCTTCTCGGCGGCTTCGTCGGGAATCTCCAGGTCGAAGGCCTCTTCGAACTGCATTACCAGCTCGACGACATCGAGCGAATCCGCGCCCAGGTCTTCCTGGAAGCTGGCGCCGGGGGTGACTTCGGCCTCGTCCACCTGCAACTGTTCGACGATAATCTGTTTGATCTTGTCTGCAACGGCCATGCGTGCTTCTCCTCTTGATCTGTGAATCCTGGGAATCTCTCCGGGGCTCGTCTTTTCAGACGCCGCTTGTTTACCATACCGGCTCAAGGCACAGGAACACAACTGCCCCGTCCAAAAAAAAATGCGCGGTTCCCCGAATTCCAAGTCTATCGGGCGCGCCGGAGGCGTGTAAAGGCAGGGAACAGGGAATAGGGAATAGGCATTAGAAAAACTTCACACTTTCGCGGAAAACCACCGCCGGAAGGCGTATATTAGGCGAAACAGGGAGAAAGGGGATCGGGATGCAGGATTTGTTGATCGGGTCGGTGGCAGTTCTCATTGGTGTACTGTTTGGCTATTGGCTGGGAAAGAACTCCTCTCAGGCAGAGCGCGGTTTATTGCAAATGCGCATCTCGGACTTGGAAAAGGAAAAGACGGCGCTGGCCATTGAATCGAAACAGTTACAGGAAGATAAAACACGCCTGACCGCTGAGGTCGCCACGGAAAAGGCAAATGTAATAGCGGAGCAGAATAAATACACCTTGATGAAAGGTGAAATTGAAACGGCCTTCGGCGATCTGGCGGCAAGGGCGCTGAGTGCCAACAACAAATCCTTTCTGGACTTGGCGAAGCTCGAACTAGGCGGACAAAACAGCGAGGCCAAGCTAACCCTGGAAGCCAAAGAACTGGCGATCAAGAATATGCTCGACCCGCTTGGAACCGCACTCAAGAGCCTGGACGAACAGGCTCGCGCGATGGAAACCGCTCGTTCCGGGGCTTACTCCAAGGTGGAAACCCTGGTCGAGACGATGCAGAAGACGATTCCCGCTTCACTCGATGCGCTGAGGAATGAAACTGCGCAGTTGATCACGGCCTTCCGTGCTCCCAAGACACGCGGTAACTGGGGCGAATTGCAACTGAAGCGCTGCGTCGAGTACGCCGGCATGGTGCAGTACTGCTCCTTCAGTGAGCAGGTGACCGCGCGCGACGAAGACGATAGGATGCTGCGTCCGGATATGACCATCCAAATGCCCAATGGCCGCGAGATTGTTGTCGATGCCAAGACGCCGCTGGATGCATTTCTGGACGCCAGCGGCTCGCCAGACCCGGCCGCGCAAGCGCTCCGCTTTGCTGCCCATGCGGCGCGCGTGAAGGCGCATCTGAAGGAGTTATCCGGCAAAGCGTACTGGAAGCAATTCGAGAACGTTCCGGACTTTGTCGTTTGCTTTCTGCCCAGTGAAGCATTATTCAGCGCGGCGCTGGAAGCCGATCCGTCGCTGATCGAATTCAGCGCGCAAAACCATGTGGTCATGGCTACTCCGACGACGTTGATAGCATTGCTGCGCGCTGTAGAATTCGGCTGGCAGCAATCCGAGATCACCCAGAACGCCAAAGCTATCCATGAATTGGGTCTCAGGATTTACGAGAAGCTTGTCGTTGCGCAGGGCCATGTTACCAAGCTCGGTAACGCGCTCTCAAGCAGCGTGGATTATTACAACAGGTTTCTCGGCACCATCGAAGGCAAGAAGGGCGGAAGTGTTTTCATGTTGGGCCGGCAGCTCGGCGAACTGGTGCATGGAGAAGAAGAGATAGCGGAAGTCGAAAGGCTGCAATTGGAGGTGCGGGAGATGGAGTCGCCGGAGTGGTCCCAGTCCGGTCTGGCATTGGCTGCTGGTGCGGAAGAGAACGTCGAAGATGAGTCACCGATCTAAACAGCAAACGCGCTAACTCGCTAACTCCGCAAACGCCGCCCGCATCCGCTTCCAGGTGGTCTGCAAATCTTCCGGCAGGATGCGCGTTTCGGCAATCGTCGTCATGAAGTTTGTGTCGCCCAGCCAGCGCGGCATGGCGTGCAGATGCAGATGCCCGGCAACCCCCGCACCGCCGGCCCGCCCCAGATTCAGGCCAAAATTGTAGCCCTGCGGGTGGTAGAGCCCTTCCAGCACCTGCTCGGTCCGCTGCGCCAGATCCATCAGCTCATGAGCGGCAACAGTGGACAGTTGCGCCAGCCGGTCCAGATGCGCGTAGGGCATCATCATCACGTGGCCGGAGGTATACGGATACGCATTCAGGCAGATAAAGCAGTGCTCGCCGCGATAGACAAGCCCGCCGGCCGCTTCGGCCTCTTCCGCGTCCATGCCCTGAGCCATCGCAAAATCGATGCACGCGATCAGGTTGCAGAAGACGCAGTGGTGGTTGCCCGGCCAGGCCGAGAGGCTCGCCGGCACGCCGGGGCGGGTGGCGCTGTCGGCTGAGGTGATGTAGGCATAGCGCCAGGGCGTGAAGAGCTGGTCCATGGGTTGAGTTCCGTCTGCATCAGTATAGAGGTTCCCGCGCGGGTAGGCTGACGGCCCGCAACTCCATTGTTTCGCCCACGGCGCGTGTGAATTTTCGCTGACAAGGCAGTTTGTGCCAATTTGTTGCATTGACGGTACAAAGCCGCGGTTGCTACACTGGTGAGCGTACCTTGCTGCGCGGATTCCAGCAGCGAGTTGCGGCCACTCTCCAGCATGCCGATGCCTG